>CAKMQF010000032.1 GCA_927911745.1 uncultured Gemella sp. | reverse complement strand
TATTCAAACTGTTTTATAATTATTAATAATTTAAAATTATTTAGTTGAAATGTAATAATTACATGGAATATTATTAAGTTAATTATTACAATATATTTTTTATAAAAATTACGAGGTATTTTATGAGAGTATTAATAACTGGTTTTGATAAATTTGGTGGTGAGAGTATTAATCCTTCTAATTTATGTGTTAATAGCTTACCAGATGTAATAGATAATATTGAAATAAAAAAAATCACCCTACCTACAGTCTTTAAAGATAGCTCACGTGTTCTAGAAGAAAATATAGACTTATTTTCTCCTAATATAGTAATCTGCGTTGGTCAAGCTGGAGGAAGAAGTAAGATTACACCTGAACGTATCGCTATTAACATTGATGATGCTAGAATCCCAGATAATATTGGAAATAGCCCTATTGATGAAACCATAAGAAAAGATGGTGAAAATGCATATTTTTCTACACTACCAATAAAGGCTATTGTTGATGAATTGAATAAAAATAATATCCCTTCTACTATTTCTAATACAGCTGGTACTTTTGTTTGTAATCATATTATGTATGAATCTTTATACCTAACTTCAACAAAATATCCACATATTAAAGCTGGATTTATTCATATTCCATATATTGAAGAACAGGTTTTAGACAAACCTAATATGCCTTTTATGAAAAAAGAAGATATTATCATTGCTTTAGAATTAATAATAAAAACTGCTGTGACATATTATGACAAAGAGGATAGAAAATTAACGGGTGGTTTAGAACATTAATTAATACTAAATTTCTACTCAATACAAACAGAGTCAAATTTTCATAAACAGTAAGAAAACACTGAAGAGAAACTATGAAACATATTATTTTCAGTGTTTTCTTTTTTATGTTGACAAAGTAGTATACTAGGTATATAATATATTAGCTATATTATTTTTAGGTGGTGAAATTATGTTAAAAGATGCGTTAGGTTATAAAATTATTACGCTATTAGAGAACATGAGAAGTTATACTAAACAACCTCTAGCTGAGATAGGCATTACACATGGGCATTTCATTACTCTTATTTACGTTTCGGAAAATGAAGGTGTTACCCAAGCTCAACTTGCTGAAATACATAGAAAAGATAGAAATATTGTTGGACGTAATATAGATGCTCTTGAAAAACAAAATTTTGTTATTAGAAAAACGTGGAGTAAAAGATAGACGTTCTTATACACTACATTTAACTGAATAGGTAAAGAAGTTTTATCAACTTACTCTAATCTACTAAATACAGCTGAAAAAGAAGTTCTTAAAAACTTGACCGAAGAAGAAATTTCTATTTTCTTCACACTATTGAATAAAATAACTTAAGGAGGAAATCATATGGAAAAAACACAAAACTATATAGAAAATCCGCTAGGTACAAAACCTATAAAAAAATTACTTACATCATTTGCTTGGCCAGCTATTACAGCGAATATTATTAATGCGATGTATAGTGTAATTGACCAGATTTTTATCGGTCAAGGTGTTGGTTACTTAGGTAATGCTGCAACAAATGTCGCCTTTCCTCTTACAACTATTTGCTTAGCTATAGGTTTAATGATAGGAATTGGTGCTGCCTCTAACTTTAATCTTGAGTTAGGTCGTGGTAATCCTGAAAAAGCGAAATCTGTAGTCGGTACTGCAGTATCTTCATTATTTATTATAGGTATTATTATTACAATTTTAGTACATATATTCTTAAAACCTCTTATGTACGCGTTTGGATCTACAGATGAAATTTTAGAGTATGCAATGACCTTTGCTGGTATTACATCTTTAGGGATTCCATTCTTATTAATTTCCATTAGTACTAACCCTATTGTACGTTCGGATAATAGCCCTAAATATTCAATGTTTGCCATTATTTTTGGTGCAGTACTTAATACTATTCTTAATCCAATTTTCATCTTTGGATTTGGTTGGGGAATTGCTGGATCAGCTTGGGCTACGGTTATAAGCCAATTCTTATCTGCATTGATTCTTGTTTTATATTTCCCAAAATTCAAAAGTGTTAAATTTACTAAGCAAGACTTCATACCTAAGATACCATTGTTAAAAGTCGCTGCAGCATTTGGAATGCCCTCATTTGTTTTCCAAGCTTCTAATATGATAGCTCAATAATAACAAACAACCTATTGAATATTCATGGTTCTAATTCTATATACGGAAATGATATTCCTATAGCTGTGGCCGGAATCGTGTCTAAAATTTATATAATATTTATAGCTATTATTATTGGATTAATTCAAGGAGCACAACCAATTTTCGGATATAATTACGGAGCTAAAAAATACGAACGAGTTCGTACTACTATGAGATATACTATGAAATATGCAATGATAATCTCAATTACATTCTTCTTAATTTTCGAGATTTTTCCTAAACAAATTGTTAGTCTATTCGGAAATGGTAATGAACTTTATTTTGAGTTTGCAGTTAAGTATATGAGATTCTTCTTGTTATTTACAGTTATTAATGGTGTTCATATTTCAAGCTCTACATTCTTCTCTGCAATAGGAAAACCAAAGATTGGTGTCACTATAGCCTTAACTAAGCAAATTATAGTACTAATACCAATGTTATTTATTCTTTCGCATTACTTTGGAATTGAGGGAATAATCTATGCTACTCCAGTGACTGACCTTTGTGCAGTTTCAGTTTCATTATTCTTCTTAATAAGAGAATTTAGAACTATGCCTAAACAAAATATTATTTAAATAAACTAAAAAGCAATCTAGTGAACTTAATCATTAGATTGCTTTTCGTTATTTATTATCTTGTAGCTACATATTTTAATTCATCTTTATGTTTAGCTAAGAAATCGTTCATTTCGTTATCTGGAATTTGACGTAGGTACAGGTTAGAACGAATTGTTTCGTCTTCCTCGCGACAAGTAGATAACACTAAGTATTTATCATTTCCTTTAAGTTGAACGCTATCGTTTTTAGTTGCTGCATCTTTCTTAACATTTGTTAATTGGTTTAAGAAATCTTCGTCATTTTCAAAATCTAAACGATAGAATGAAGTTGTTTCTGGCACGATTGTTAAGAATGCTGCTTCATAGTAGTATTTTCTCTCTGGAGTTTCAATAACTACGAATTTGTGTTTGTCCATGTATTCTTGTTTGTCATAGTAGTTAACATCGTTGAACATACGGTGATCTCCAACTTTACTTCCACGAGCGTGACCGAATAACCAAGTTAATCTGTCATGGAAATCTTTTTTGTTATCCATATCCATGAATACAGTACCAAGGTAAGGAACATGTCCACCTTCAAAAGTTTTATCTAAGTATGTTTCGTTATCATTAGTTTGAACTACTGGTTCATCTAATTCAGTACCTGGAGCATAAACATAAGCTACAGTTTCATTATTCGTCTTAGATAATTCTGAAAAACGTTTTGATAAATAATCCTTTCTCTTCTTTACTTACTGTATAAGTTGCTTTTGATGATGAACTAGAACTTGTTCCATTATCATCACTACATCCTGCTACGAATACAGCAGATGTTACTAAAGCAATTGCTAAAAGTAAAATAGAGAAAATCTTTTTAAAGTTAAATACTTTTTTCATTAATATTTTTCCTCTCTATTGAAATTTTAATCACTGTTTAACATTATACAATATCTCAACAAATATTGCTATTATTTTTATTTTATAATTTATCTAAGTTTATCTTACTACTACAGCTGTTCCTGTAACTGTTACTAAAAGCATATTGTTACCGTCGCCTCCTAGAGGATCAAAATCAATTCTAACTCCGATAACAGCATTAGCACCCATTTCAGCTGCACGCGCTTCTAACTCTTTTAAAACTTCAGCTCTTGCTTTTATAATTTCGTCTTCGTAGCCTTGGACTCTTCCACCAAAAAGGTTTCGAATTCCTGCTCCTATATCTTTGATGACATTAATCCCAGCTACTACTTCACCAGTGGCAAGACCTTTATATTCTACTACTTCCATTCCTGGAACATAATTTGTTGTTGCAATAATCATATTACATCCCTCCAGCATTATTTATTAGTCTACTAAAATATCTACTACTTCTTCTAATGTTGCTCCTAAGAAGTATGAATTAATATCAATTTGCTCTAAAACTTTTTGAATATCTTCTTTTTGGTATTTTACACCCACTAATTTTTTTAGCAATATCTTCTACATCCATTACTCCGAAGAAGTCTCCGTAGAATTTGATATTAGTAATAACACCTTGTTCTACCATGATGTTAGCTTCGATTTTACCAGTTTTAAGTCTTCTATTACGTTTAATATTGAAGTCAGGGTTTTTACCATATACCCAATCCCATGAATTATTTTTTTCTTCTTGGATAGCTAAGATTGCGGCTTCATCTTCTTTAGTTGCAACAAAATCAGTCATTTCGTATTTTTCACTCATATATTTTTTAAGAGCTGCTACGAAATCTTGAACTGTCATATC
>CAKMQF010000031.1 GCA_927911745.1 uncultured Gemella sp. | reverse complement strand
TTTTTTGTAGTTATATTACTGAAAATATTAGATGTTGATCCAAAAATTATATATATCTGTATAGTATTAGTATTATTAGGTCACATAAAACCTATTATCTTTAAGTTTAAAGGTGGTAAGGGGGTTGCGACATTCTTTGGTTGTTTAGCAGCATTATCATTAAATTTATTCTTAATCTTAATACTTTGTACATTAGTTATAGCTATTATCGTAAAAAGTTTAACAATTGGGTTTTATTCTAGTCTTCCATTTGTAACGTATATAAACTATGTAGAAAATCCATCATTTATAATACTAGGAATTTTTCTACTAGCAGTTTTATTAATAAGTGTAGTAGCTGTAAAAGATATAGAAGAGTCATTTAATAAATATTTTAGTACAAGAAAAATTAAGAAATCAGTTCGATAGTGAGCTGATTTCTTTTTTTTGTTATTTAGAATTGTTTTTTCGTAGTTCTTGTCTTATAAGTAGAGTGCGTTTAATATTAATTATTGCATATAATAAGAGTAATATTGCAGAAATTGCATATAAAATATAGGTATATTCTACTCTTTTAATTTTACTGATAAAGCCAAGTGAAGGTATTGAGAATATTGTTAGTATTGCTACAGTGTATATAGTAAATTCATACTTTAATAGATTCAAAACTTTATTTGTTTTTATTAATAATTTATTTTTTTCTTGAAAATATCTCACAAAGCTCACGTAGACACATATCGGAATAGTTGAGTAGAAATAGAAGATATTTTTTGTATAAAAAAATGCTGAAACTAGTACGATCAAAATAGGAAAAGTGATGATTAAGTATTTGTTATATTTCATATAATTCCCTCCCTTTTTTATATGAAAAGTAATATATAAAGAATAATAAAAGTGAAATTGACTAAGTTTCAAGTCCTTTATCTAAATTTCATTATAACATAATAAATGAAAGAAGGTATCATATTTTTTGAATAATTCTATTCTAAGAGAAATTATTTTCTGTATAATATAGAATAAAATACTGTGAAACTTAAATATTACTCTAACTATAATTAAATTTCATTTTTAATTATAGTTTAAAGTTGATTTAAGTGATTTTAAAGTAGGTGGCGTATAATACATTTATTAAATAACTGATTATAAATAAAAAGTAGGAGATGATTTATATGTCGATTAAGAAAATAGCAAAACTACTAGCGGATAAGAGAGTTAGGAAAATAGTATGGATGATAATAAGTCATCGTAAATTCAAGAAAATATTGAAGAAAATATAGAAATAAAGAATAAAAATTACGTATAACAACAGCATTAATTATATTAGCTGCTGGAACAGTTATTAGTGAATAATTTATAAAATAAAATAGGTAGAAATCTACAATAAAGTAGTGTTTCTACCTTTATTTAATTTTAACTCGAAGTCAATTTCATTACGATTTAGGTATTTGTAAATCGTAATAGTTACTTAAGACGAGAATCTATTGACTTGTTATATAAAACATAATAAAATTTAACTATAGAATAATAGATTAAATAATACGGAGGCGATTAATATGAGCAAATGTGAATGTGAACACCACTGCCACTGTCATGATGCAGTAGAAGATTGTAAATGTGGAAACTGTGTTGAAGGAACATGTGAATGCAAAGAAGGGTGTGCATGTGGATGCCATAACGCAAAAGAAGATTGTGAATGCGGAAATTGCAAGACAGGAGATTGTCATTGCGATAAGCATGCTGCATAATATATTTACAAAAAAAGAGATCTGGTATTTTTTACCAAATCTCTTTTTTATTAACTTAAAATTATCTAAGAGTAATTAGAAGGTTAAGCACTCCTGTAAGAACAAGAAGAATAACACTCCATTTAATTGTTTTAGCAAAGATTTCACTATCTCTGTTAACTAATCCAACGGCTGCTGCTGCAACTGCGATAGATTGAGGAGAAATCATTTTAGCGATAGCTCCACCCATGATGTTAGCAGCTACAAGTAATGAAGGATCAATTCCAATTTGAGATGCAGTTACTGATTGTAATCCAGCGAATAATGATCCACTGTTAACAACAGATCCTGTTAAGAATACCCCGATCCATCCTAAGATTGGAGAGAATAATGGGAAGATTTTACCAGTGTTAGCAAATGCTAATCCTAGTGTTGATGACATTCCTGAATATGTTGAAATGTAAGCAAATGCAAGTACTGAACAGATTGTTAAGATTGGTCCCCATAATTCAACAGCAGTTTCTCTAATAGTAGAAATAACGATACGGCTGTTAACTCTAAAAATAATAATTGTTAAAATTCCTGCAAGTAAAATTGCTGTTGTAGTTGAAGTAAATGGAGCAAAACTAAATACTGCTTTAATTGGAGTAGGTTGTTTTGCGATAGGAGCAACACGTGCAACTGTACCATCAATGTAGTATGGGAAGTTGAAAATTAGTGAGTTTAAAGCTCCTGCTGCTTGACCTGTTTTAGGGTTTGCAGGTTGGATTAATTGTTTGAAGAATCCAGTGTTTAGTAAAGTAACGAATAGAGTTAAAAGAATGAACGGTGTCCATGCTCTAACAACTTCTTTACCAGTTAGAACTTCTTTATCATTAGCAACTTCTTTAGTTTCAGCAGTAAGTTGTTGTTTTGGTTGCCAGAATCTTAAGAATACGATTAAAGCAAGTAAACTCACAATAGCTGAAGAAACGTTAACAAGTTCTGGTCCTACGAAGTTTAAGAAGATGAATTGAGTAATAGCAAATCCACCACCAGAAACTAAAATTGCAGGGAATGTTTCTTTGATACCTTTGAAACCATCTACCATAAATACGATAAGGAATGCAATAATAACAGTAACAAGACATAAGATTAATGATGTGTTTTTACCAAGTGTTAATGCATCTAAATCTGTTAAAGTAGCTGGAACTGTTACTGGAATACCCATCGCTCCATATGCACCACCAGCGATGTTAGCAACTAAACAAATTGCAGCAGATTGTAATGGTTTGAAACCTAAACCTACTAAAATTGCAGCTGTAATAGCAACCGGTGCACCAAATCCTGCAGCACCCTCTAAGAAAGCGTTGAATGAGAATGCGATTAAAAGAACTTGAATTCTTTTATCTGGTGAAATAGATGAGATACTTTGTTTCATTACATCGAAGAATCCCATTTTAACTGTTAATTTGTATAAGAAGATTGCAGCAAGAACGATACTAGCAACAGGCCATAAACCTGAAACGATACCTTGTTCTGCAGCCCCTGCAATTTTATCAACAGGCATCTTATAACATACAGCAGCTACGATAGCTGCACTAAGAATACTTAAACCTCCGGCTGTATAACCTTTAAGTTTAAAAACTACTAATGAAATTAAAAATATAACTATAGGAAGAGCAGCAACAGCAGCAGATAACCAAATATTACCCATTGGATTGTACTGTTGTTCCCAAATAGTATTAAGAATCATTATAATTCCTCCTAAATTGAAAATTTGTATAAAATAATTATATATAAAATACTGTACTAATGCAAGCTATTAAACTACATTTTCATGAGATTTTCAAAAATATAATGTTTACATAGTTTTAAGAAATTAATCGAATATATTCAATTTTTTAATTAAAATGAGCATCTTTAAAGGTTAGTAAACGTTCCAAGTAATTTATAAAATGAAAAGATGAAAAAATATTAATTATTAAAAAAAATTTCTATATAAAAAATAGAGAAATAGTATAATTTTTATTTTTAAAAATCTGTATCTATATATTTTTCATTTTATTACGACAGGTTGTAAAGAATAAAGTATATATGGTGTATAAGGAAAAATGCTTTCTTTTAAACTGTGCTAATACAGTTGAAGTTTATGTTGGTATGTGAAATGAATAATATTACTGAGATAAATATTATTATTTTATTGTGATTATAGATTTGACATTTTTCGTGAAAAATAGTATATTAATAGTGTAATATATGATTAATAAATAATTTATATACATTTAATATATATACAAACTTTGGAGGTTATTATGGTAAAAACATCAAAAGATTTAACTAAACAAGAGCATTTAGAAATGTACGAACTAATGCAGCTTATTAGAGATTTTGATATGGAGTTGAGTAAACTATACTCTCGTGGTTTAGTTCACGGTATGACTCACTATTCAGTAGGAGAAGAAGCAGCAAACGTTGGTGCTATTTATCCATTAAGAAAAGAAGACTTAATGTTTTCTAATCACCGTGGTCACGGTCAAACAATTGCAAAAGGAATTGAAATTGATCGTATGATGGCGGAAATCCTAGGTAAAGAAACAGGTCAGTGTAAAGGTCGTGGAGGAAGTATGCACATTTATGACCTTGAACAAGGAAACATGGGATGTAATGGTATCGTTGGTGGAGGACACGGTCTAAGTACTGGTGCTGCCCTAGCTCAAAAAATGAAAAAAACAGGTAACATTGTTATTTGTTGTATGGGTGACGGAGCTACTAACGAAGGAAGTTTCCACGAATGTTTAAACATGGCTTCTAACTGGGATTTACCACTTATTTTCTACGTAATTAACAATAAATATGGTATCTCAATGGCTCAAGAAAGATGTATGCGTGTTAAAGAAATTACTGAACGTGCAGCTTCATACAGAATCAAAGGTATTCACGTTCCAGACGGAAACGATGTATTAGCAGTATATGATGCAATGCAAGAAGCTATTGAACACACTAGAAGTGGAAAAGGACCTGTTTTAGTAGAAGCAGTGTCTTACAGATGGTTCGGACACTCTGCATCAGATGCAGGTAAATACCGTAGCCGTGAAGAAGTAGCTGAGTGGAAGCTTAAAGATCCTAACGTAAAATATAAAAACTACTTATTAGAAAACGGAATTGCTACAGAAGAAGAATTAAAAGAAATCGAAGATAGATCAAAAGCAACTATCGATGATGCTGTAGAATTTGCGAAAGAATCACCATTTGCTGATGGTGCAATAGCGTTCCAAGATAACTACGCTGACTAATATTTTAAGTTAAAATAATTTTAAAGTAATATTTTATATAATAGGAGATTAATAGTTATGACTAAAGAAACAAAAATTATGACAGTTCGTGAAGCCATAAAAGAAGCTATGACTCACGAAATGCGTGAAGATGAAAATGTATTTTTAATGGGTGAAGATGTTGGTATCTTCGGAGGAGACTTCGGTACTACAGTTGGTATGTTAGAAGAATTCGGTTCAGAACGTGTAATCGATACACCAATCAGTGAAGCGGCTATTTGTGGAGCTGCTGCAGGTGCTGCTTCTGTAGGTATGCGCCCAATCGTTGACGTAACATTCATGGACTTCGTAACAATCGGTATGGATGCGATCGTTAACCAAGCTGCACCAATGCGTTATATGTTAGGTGGAGAAGTACAAGTACCAGTTACATATCGTTGTGCATCTGGTTCAGGAACAGGGGCAGCTGCTCAGCACTGTAAAGCGTTAGAAGCATGGTTCTGTCACATTCCTGGTCTTAAAGTAGTAGCACCAGGTACTCCTGGAGATGTTTACTCAATCTTAAGAGCTGCAATCAGAGATAACAACCCAGTTATCTATATTGAACCAAAAGCGTTATTCGGACGTAAAGGTGAAGTAGAAGTAGGTAAAATTGGTGTAATCGGTCAAGGTGACATCAAAGTTGAAGGATCTGATGTAACATTAGTATCTTGGGGAAGAATGTTAGAGCGTAGCTTAAAAGCAGCTGAAGAATTAAAAGAAGAAGGAATCTCAGTAGAAGTACTTGACCCAATTACATTAGTACCATTAGATACTGATCTAATTGTTGAATCAGTTAAGAAAACTGGAAAATTAGTAGTATGTCACGACTCATTCAAAACTGGTGGATTCGGATGGAGAAATCGTTGCTCGCATTGCAGAAAGTGATGCCTTTGATTTCTTAGATAGCCCAATTTACCGTGTAGCAGGGGCTGACACGCACATTCCATCAGCTAAAAACTTAGAAA
>CAKMQF010000030.1 GCA_927911745.1 uncultured Gemella sp. | reverse complement strand
TGATTAGTTGTTCCTATTATTTTATTTAACTAAAGAATAGCTTATATCAATTAATTCTTTTATTGTCTCCAATTTGATATTTTTATCTAACACTATACTAATCCAATGCTTTTTATTCATATGATATGCTGGGAAATATTTTGATTGTCTATAATATCTAAAATTTTATCCGTTGGATATTTTACATTTAAAATTTTCACTTTAGTTGTAATATCGGTATTTTTATTCAATTTGTTATAATCTACATCTAGAAACAAGGCATACCATTATTTTTTTCATTTACAAATGCCAATATATCAGGATGTTTTTTAAAAGGATTAACATGATTTTCACCGTATTTATCATACAATAGTCGATGATTTCTGAACTTATTTTTCCCGATTCCTCAGCTAACCCTAATATTGAACTTAGTAGTTTCTCTACATGTTCTCTGATATTTTGTACCGTTTCACCTACAGCACTATCTACACTAAACAACGAATAAATCTCATCAAATTCTATATCATAAACTTCTATCAAAAGTTGACTATTAACAAATACTATTTCTATAAAAAAAACTACTGTCTAAAATTTCTTTTCTATATATTAGTTTTTCCGCTTCTTCCCTAAATCCATACTGTAAAAGTTTTTCTTTAGAGAAGTTATATTCTTCTACATCAATTATTTTCATAAAACTTTTACTCGAATCTAGATCTATCGTGACTTTGATTCCACTTATCTACTTCTGGCCCTTTGGTACAATAGTTTTACCTGCTGATACGTAATACCCAACTTTAATTGCTTCAAAGTCTGTTGTAGATCCAAATCCTGGAGTTTGATATAAGTCTTTTAAGTAGTTGAAAATGTTAGGATATTCCTCAATTCTCTTTTTATTCGCAGAATATAATCCGTAATAAACTACATCAAAACGAATCATAGTAGTATAGAATCGAATATCTGTTTCTGTTATTGTATTACCATGGAAGTATCTTTGATTTGATAAACGATCCTCTACTACATCCATCATATCAAAGAATCTCTTAAATGCCTCATCATATTTTTCTTGACTTTCAGCAAATCCCATTCCATATACACCATCATTAATAGCTACAGCTAATTTTTCATTCCACTCATCGATTTGATCCGCAAGATGTTCAGGATATAAATCTATTCCATCTTTTTTATGTATTTTTTTAAATACTGTTGCAAATTCATGAAGTAACTCAGCAGATTCTTTTCTAACTACTTTTCCTGTAGTTACATCAACAAGCACCGGTACTGAATATGGTCCTTCATAATCTGAATCACTATTTAAGTACACATCTTTAATTTTTGATTGTTTTAATATTGGGTCTAATCCATCTTTATCTAAGCTAAATTGCCATCCTTCTTCTCCACGACGATAATCCAATGTCCCTAAACTAATTGCACCGTCTAATCCTAGTATCTCTCTTGCTATAACTGCTCTATGTGCATACGGACATACCGCAGTCCAAAACAATCTATATCTTCCTTCCTCTATAGGTTGTTCCTCTGTTCCAAATGGTTTACTAAAAAATTTTTTCATGTGATTTTCTCCTTTTTAATTTTCTATAAATTTTTTCGCTTCTTCATAAATATACATAACATTTAAAGTATGTTCTTTTTGATTATTCATAAATTTAAAATCTTTATTATTTATAACTTCAACGAATTTTTTAAACTCAGCAAACATTCTATGTGAATGAATATTTTTATTTTCATTTATAAAGTTATCTTTTGTTTGAATACTGTAATTAGGAACTTCATTTGTAGGACCAATTACTTTAATTATACCTTGATCACCTTGAATATTAACATAACTATTATTATAAGTATCTTTCGCTGCTATGCATACTACTTTAAAGTTATCATATTCTAATAGAAGAATACCCGATGTGTCCACATCATTAACTATATTCGGCGAATAATGTACTTTATTAGGTTTACCAAACAATCCAACAACAAAATGAATATTATAAATATTTAAATCACCAAGTACTCCTCCACCTTTACTCTTATCGAAAACAGGTGCAAGGATTCCATTTTTAAATGCTTCATATCTTGAAGAAAGTTGAGAAAAATTACACTCAACAAGTCGTATTTCTCCAATGTTATCAATATTATCTTTTATATCAAGATAATTTTTTTGATATTGATTTGTTATTGCTTCTATTAAAATTAATCCTCTAGCTTCAGCAATTTCAAACAATTCTACAGCTTCATCATACTTTAACGTAAAAGGCTTTTCACAAATAACATTTTTACCAGCTTCTAGAGCCTTCTTAGCAACTGTATAATGTAAATTATTCGGCACTGCAACATAAATTGTATCTACTTCTTTATTTTCTAGACAAAGATCAATATCAGTATATATATTATTAATATTATATTTAGATTGTAATTCTTTTAAATTTTCAATATTTCGAGCTGTTATAGCTTCTAATTTAATTTCTGGAAGTTCATGTGCAAAGGATAAGAAATCTTTCACTATCATTCCAGAACCAATAATTCCTAATTTCATGTTTTCCTCCAAACTACTATGTATCCTTTAATTATATCTTTATAAACTTACACTAGCAACTTTTCTGCATAAAAACTCTTCCTCTAACTCATTACCTCCCTCATAATAACTACTCAATATGCACATGAAAATAATAGAAATTATTTTCACTTTCTTTCATATCTTTTCATATTTTTGTTGACTTATATGTGCTTTATATGATATATATATATATATATATA
>CAKMQF010000029.1 GCA_927911745.1 uncultured Gemella sp. | reverse complement strand
AGCTCGTATTTACGGTAACCCTTATAAAGATGATTCTGTATTCTTCATGGTTACTGATATGATTAGTGATTTCGGTATCTCAGCATTCACTCACGAAACTACTCACGTAAATGACCGTATGGTTTACTTAGGTGGTTCAAGACACCGTGAAGGAACTGACTTAGAAGCATTCGCACAAGGTATGTTACAATCACCTGCTGAAACAAGTCCAAACGGTGACTTTAAAGCACTTGGATTAAACATGGCGTACGAACGTCCAAACGACGGAAACCAATGGTATAACACTAATCCAAACGATCTTACATCTCGCGCAGAAATCGATCACTACATGAAAGGTTTCAACGACACATTAATGCTTCTTGATTACCTTGAAGGAGAAGCTGTAATCGATAAACGCAGTAAAGAACTAAATAACGCTTGGTTCAAGAAGGTAGATAAGCAACTTCGTGGAGCTAATACGAAGAACCAATACGACAACGTTAGAGATTTAAATGCAGAAGAAAAAGAATATGATTTAACATCTGTTAACGACTTAGTAGAGAAAAACTTCATGACTAAACACGGTCCTGGTAATGGTCAGTATGACCCAACTGGATTCGGTTCTGCTTATGTAACTGTACCAATTACCGCTGGTATCTATGGTGGTAACACAAGTGAAGGTGCTCCAGGAGCAATGTCATTCAAACATAACACATTTAGAATGTGGGGTTACTATGGATATGAAAAAGGATTCCTAAATTACGCATCTAATATGCTGAAAGCTGAATCTAAAAAAAGCTGGTAATAATACTTTAGGTGATGATTTCATCATCAAGAAAGTTTCTGATAATAAATTCAGCACTTTAGAAGAATGGAAGAAAGCATACTTCAAAGAAGTTATAGATAAAGCTAAAGCAGGATTTAACCCTGTTACAATCGACGGTACTACATACAGTAGTTATGACGATTTAAAACAAGCATTCTCTGCTGCCGTTGATAAAGATAAAGCAACTCTTTAAAAATGGATCAGTTAAATTTGATAATACTGTATCACTTAAAGAGAAATTATTCAAAAAAACTTCTTCAACAAACAAACAGCTTTAAAACTTCTATCTTCAAATCATAATTTAAACAACAAAAACCTAGATTTAGAAAATTCTAAGTCTAGGTTTTTTAATATTTTAGAGAGTGTTCCTTTAATGTTGAGATTATGTAAACTACACAATCTCTAGACTCTAAAAAAATTCAGGACCATTTTTTAAGTCCTGAATTACTATTTTTATATTATTTCTACTTCTTTTCTATATTGATCCTTAATGTTTTCATCAAGAACATCATCACTGATAATTGCCGTTAGATCTTTTAGTTGGAAAAATGTATAAAATGCATGAGTTGAAAACTTACTATGATCCGCTAGAACATAACGTTCAGTTGCATTATTAAGAATCGTCTCGTTACAACGCCCTTCTTCTTCATCAGAGATAGTAACTTTCTCTAAATCTATACCATTTACTCCCACAAACACCTTATTGACACTTATTTTGCTAAGTGCATCTTGCGTAAAATACCCTATAAATCCTTTTGTTTTTTGACGATATCTTCCTCCGATAAAAATAAGATCGCAAGAAGGATTATCTTTGAACTGTTCAAAAACCGTCAGTGAATTTGTCACAATATTAATATTCTTATCTTGTAAAAATTCTGCCAGGTAACTTGTAGTACTTCCAGGACCGATAAAAATAGTCTCATTATCTTTTATAAGATCAGCTACCTTTCTAGCTATTTGTTTTTTCTCTTCAACATTTACAGAAATTTTCTTGTTGTAATTATCTTCCTGATAAAAGTTTTTCGGTTTTAATTTTGCACCACCATGTATTCTAGTAAGGTGACCATAATCTTCTAACTCCTGTAGGTCTCGGCGTATAGTCATCTCCGTTACCTTCATATCATGGGCTAGTTTGCTCACGCGCACTAAATGCTTTGTTTTTAACTCGTCTAAAATATAGCTATGTCTATCTATTTTTAACATTTTTTCTCCACTCTAAATCAATAAATTTAACATTTATATTTTAACACTTTTTTTAAAAATATAAAAACTAAAAACATAAAAAAACATTAAAACGAACGTTAATTCTAACATAAAACACAAAAAACTAGCTGTTTTTAGGTTTAAGACTACCTAAATCAGCTAGTTTTTCATTATTTTTCTTTATCTTCTTTTGTTTTTTCTACTTTTGGTTGTTCTGTAGCTGCTACAACTCGTAAATTCAATAGTCTATCATATAACATTATCGAATCTTTACGTTTAAGTATATATGTTTCATACAGCCAGAATACTGCTGAAACTGGCACTGCAGCCCATCCTACAGTAACTTTAATTAAGAATTCTCTGATTAAATATCTAGAAAATTCTATTTTCTTATTGTCAGTTGGAACTAACCTTAATTTAAAAAGTTTTTTTCCCGATCGTTTGACCTTGCCATTTATGAGGTAGGTATCCATATAAAAGAACTGCAAAAATAACTATTGAAATCGTCATATACAGTGCATTTCTTTCATTTTCTGCTCCACCTTGAGCTCGTAAATTCGCAGTAGTATACTGGAATACAAAAGCTATAGGTAGATAAATCGCCAAGTCTACTAGATACGCAAAGAAACGTTTAACGATTGACGCTGTTTCTCCGTTCACATCTAACAACGGCTCTTCTATTGGTCCTGAAATATCACTTAATGACGGCTTTATATTTCTGTCATTATAGCTATATGAACTATTTTTTTTTAATCTTTTTTACCATAAGTCACCTAGGCTTCTAAGTCAACGTTGTGGTATACTTGTTGAACATCTTCACAGTCATCAAGCATTTCTAACATTCTTTCGAATTTAGCTTTGTCTTCTTCGCTTAATGTTACTTCATTTTGAGGAATCATTGAAATTTCAGCAACTTCAAACTCTTCGATTCCAGCAGCTTTTAGAGCTTCTTGGATTTCGTGGAAGTTTTCTGGTTCACCGTATACTAGTGTTAATTCATCTTCTTCGATAATATCACGAGCATCGATATCAGCTTCCATAAGGATTTCTAATAATTCATCAGCACTTTTACCTTCAACACCGATTACTGCAGTGTTGTCGAACATGTAGTTAACAGAACCAGTAACACCCAAGTTACCTCCATTTTTACCTAATGCTGTACGCACTTCAGCAGCTGTACGGTTAACATTGTTTGTAAGAGTATCGATGATAACCATTGTTCCACTTACACCGAAACCTTCATAACGTAATTCATCGTAGTTCTCTTCACTTCCACCTTTTGCTTTTTCAATAGCACGGTCAATAATATTTTTAGGAACACGGTAAGTTTTCGCTCTTTCTAAAACTACTTTTAGATTTCTATTACTTTCTGGATCTGGTTCTCCAGTTTTTGCTGCTTGGTAGATTTCACGTCCAAACTTAGCATAAATCTTACTAGTATTAGCGTCTTTTGCCGCTTTTTTTTTCTTTAATATTATTCCATTTACGACCCATAGTCTTTTAATCTCTCTTTCTTTATATAAATATTTTCCATAATAGTAATTTTCCTCACCAAAAAACGGCTAGAAAGTTATTACATACCACTCTATATTACTATATTTAGCTTATTTTTTCAAGCATCGACTAAGTAATTTAACTATCTTCTTTTGAATTTTATCTCAATATTAAATATGGTTATTTTCTAGCTAAACTTTTCTCGTATCGTTAGCTTTAAACATAAAAAAATTCGGCATATAAGAAAATTCTTATACACCGAATCTATTAAATAACAAATGTTATTATTTGTAGTCTGGTAATTTGTTAAATTCAGCTTCATCAACGTTTGTTAATTTAACAAACCAAGATTCTTTTGGATCAGCTGAGTTTAATACAGTTGGCTCTTCTTCAGCTTTTTTGTTGTATTCTACTACATCACCAGCTAATGGTGCGTTAACATCTAATACAGTTTTTGATGCTTCTAAACGTAAGATAACATCATCTTTTGCTAATTTTTCATTTTTTGAAAATTCTACGAATCCTACAGTACCAACGTCATCTTGTAATTCAGCTGTTGGCCCAACAATGTAAACTCCTTCGTTCTTTTCAATCCATAAAGCTTTTGCTAATTTTTCATTTTACAACCTCTTTCTTATAATTTTTTCTTCAGTATCAATGTTATAATTTAACACTGATTTTTTGCTGAAGTAAAAATTATACAACATAAATAAAAAAAAAGTCAACAAAAAATTTTAATTCTACAGAAATTGATTTTTAATTTCAGTTAGAACTAAAAACTAATAAGTCACTGCGTCAAGATATCATTTAATATTCACCTTAACTCAATATCAAATCTACCAATTCTTGCGCTTCTACTTTTCCAAAATAATGTGATAAGTCGATACTTTTTAACACTTCTAGTAAATCTTCTTCTCTTACCCTTACTCCGATTAGTTTCTCCTCAACATCACCGACATTACCTTTCCCGAAAAAGTCTCCGTAAATCTTAGCTTTTGTGATTCGTCCCGCTTCTACTTCCAGATTAAACTCAACAGTACCAATTCCAAGACGAGCATCTCTATTATAATTATAACGTGGTGACTTTCCGTAATTCCAATCCCAGTTTTGATATTTTTTAGAAAGCAACTCATCGATTTCTCGCCAATCTTCTTCTGTAAGTTCATAACGTTTTATGTCTTCGAGTCTTTCACAATTAAACAGACGACATAGGTATAAATCTTTGAAATCTACTACAGATAAACCTCTATATTCCTCGTCTAAATACTCTCTAAGTCCTGTAACTCTACTTCTTACCGAATCAATTCCTTTCGACTCAATTTTCTTACGATTAGGTGTTAGTACATTAACCATCGCATCATAATTAACATCTAGAAGTAGTGTATATCCACCGTAAATTTTACCATTAACAAGAGTCATCGCAGCTCCGCTAACTTTCTTTCCATCGACAACAAGATCATTACGCCCTGTTTGTTCAACCTCACTCACACCTAAATCATGCAAGATATTTACCGCAGGTTCATAGAATTTTTTAAAGTTACCATAAACATTACTATCACCATTCATAATAAGGCAGATATTCACAGCACCTTCATCTAAAAATACCGTACCTCCACCTGTATCACGTCTAACAAGGGTAATTCCGTGAGCTTTCATGTACTCATGGTTAATCTCTTTTCAGCATTTTGAAAAAGACCTATCTGCACCTTCGGTTTGCAACAATAAGGAAATATTATATCCTCGTCCAAATTCAATTTATTCAAAACATGTACTTGTATCGCTAAGGCTACTGCCCCATCATAAATATATTGTCCATTTCTTATCGGCTCTATTAAATACATACGCACTCCTCGTCTTCTAAAACACTACAATATAAACAGCTACTATTATTCAAGTTCAACCTAGATAATAGTAGCCGCTTCACCTTAATAGTCTGCTATTAATATAATTAATTCTCTCTATAAATCATAACAGTCTTCTTAGTAATTTTCTTCTAATTTTCTAAATTCATCTCTCGTGTGTTGTGGCAGACTCTTTCCGTAATCCATCATAAGCACGATATCTTTAAATGCAGCTTTGGGTATCGCCAGTCTTTCGATATCCTCCACACCTACATCTAGATTAATATCTTCTTCTCGATTTTCTTGGAATTTAGCTACAAAATCCGGTTCTGCAACAAAAACACTAGATAATCCAATCATCTCAGCGTGCATAATAGCTTCACGGCTTTTTTCTATACTATTTATTCCACCAGTCGCCATTAAAGGAACGCGTCCCGCTAGATGTTCATGAACTACTTCGTTAATCAATCGACCTTCGTTAGGTCCTTCAGCACGAACTTTATTTAGATAAATATTTTGTCCCCAGCTGGCCATCGCAATGTAAGATAATGGCACTCTTTCTAGTATCCAATCTGTGAGTTGATTGAACTCTTCAACAGTATAACCGATTATCGCACCACGTGTCTCTTCTGGTGTTGCTCTATATCCTAGAATAAAATCCTCAGGTGCTTCGTTTTTTATAACTTCATACACCGCTTCAAAAACTTCTAGTATAAATCTAGCTCTATTTTCTAGTGAATCTACACCATATTCATCATGGCGTTTATTCGATACTGTTGAGAAAAACGTCTGTAGCATTAGTTTTTGTGCTGTTGATATTTCTACCCCTGAAAAACCTGCGCGTATCGCTCTTCTCGTAGCTTCTTTGTATTTTTGTTTAATCACATTGATCATCTCATGAGACAACTCTTCTACCTCATGTTCAAACGGAAGGTGCAACTTCAACTTACTAGGACCATAAACCTTATGATTTACCCCGTAGTAATTAGCACCCGCACCCGAATAAGTCAATTGCAAAATAGCCTTCGCTCCAGCATCTTGCATCGCAGTTGCCATCTTAGTAAGCCCCGGAATACAACTATCATCATGTGCACCGAAACCATACTCGAACAACTGCCCATCAACATCGACATAAGCCGCACCCGTTACCTGCAGTGGCGCTGACTTAGCACGTCTTAATGCATAATCCAAGTCCTCTTTTGTGATAATTCCATCTTTTGTAGAAGAATTAGTCGTCATCGGTGACAGTACGAACCTATTTTCTAACTGCACACCATTTGCTAGTTTTATGGGTGTTAATAATTTTTCCATAAACTCACACCTCTTTTACATGTACTTTGTAAAACTAGCTTAAGATTAAGTCTACTAATTCTTTAGCTTCTACATTACCGAAGTAGAATGATAGATCAATACTTCCTAATGCTTCAAGTAAGTCTTCTTCTTTTACCCTTACTCCGATAAGTTTTTCTTCTACGTCACGTACGTTACCTTTTCCGAAGAAGTCTCCGTAGATTTTCGCTTTTGTAATACGTCCTTCTTCAACTTCTAAGCTGAAATCAACTGTTCCGATAGCAAGGTGAGCATCACGGTTGTAGTTGTAACGTGGTGATTTTCCGTAGTTCCAATCCCAGTTACGGTATTTTTCATCTGCAAGTTTTTCAATTGCAGCCCAGTCTTCGTCAGTTAGTTCATATCTCTTCGCATCTTTAATATCTTCGATACCCATTAATCCACAAATAACTAAGTCTTTGAACTCATCGATTGTTACGTTTTGGTATTCAGGTTTTAATAGTTCACGCATACCCATTACACGTGCTCTTACTGATTCAATACCTTTTGATTCAATTTTTTTACGATTTGGTGTTAAGGCATTAACCATCGCTTCGTAATTTACGTCAAGAAGTAATGAATATCCTCCGTAGATTTTACCACGTACTAATGTCATCGCAGCTCCACTTACTTTTTTACCACGAGCAGTTAAATCGTTACGACCTTTTTGTTCAACTTCTGTAGCTCCTAAACTGTGAAGTACGTCTACTGCTGGTTGGTAGAATTTTTTGTAGTTTCCGTACACATCAGTGTCCCCTGGCATTAAGAAACATACGTTAACAGCACCGTTATCAACGTACACAGCTCCACCACCTGTATCACGACGAACTAGGATAATATCTTTTTCTTTCATATATTCATGGTTTACTTCAGTTTCAGCATTTTGGAATAATCCGATTTCTACTTTTGGTTCACAGTAATATGGGAAGATTACAGTCTCATCGATGTCGATGTTGTTAAGAACGTAAACTTGCATCGCCATTACTAGCGCTCCATCTGGTAAATATTTTCCGTTTCTAATTGGTTCTATTAAATACATAATTTATTCTCCTTTATTTGTTAATTTTTGTTAATGTATTTTTTTAGCTAATATTAAATTATATCGCGCGAAATCTATGCGCATTGTACTATTTTTAGAGTCAACTTATGCGAGGTTTTAAGCCTCATTATTTTTCCAATAACTCTTCAATATCTAGCGTTAACTCTTTACTATTCTGGTTAAACCATAACACCCTAGATGCTATTCTCTCTGGAAATTGATATTTCTTCTGGTTCATAGTAACCATTAATGCCTTTGGATTTTTATCAAGTTCCCTATAAAATGGATATTTTATAAACTGAGGTGTTGTGAATCCTACTCCTATTTCGATAAACAATGTTTTCTTATCACGATTATTTTCTAAAAATTCATTGTATTTATCTAGATGTTCAAAAAAGATTGGGTCTTCTACCATACCTTTTTCGGCATTACGCTTATTGACCTCAAGCGGTGCACCACATTCTGGACAAAGTGGAATAGACCTGTAGTCAACTTCCATATTCTCTTGTTCTACAGCCAGTCTACGCATTAATGCTTCATCTTGGTAAGTCTTCGCATGACAATGTTTACTACACTGCATAAGCCCGTACTTTCCTTGAATATGAAAGACTTTATCCATATCATAACCCGCAACATCAAAGGCATTATCGGCATTTGTCGTAATAATATGGTAATTTTTATCCTTTAGAATATTTTTCAACGCTAAATAACTATCACCAACAGGTTGATCAAAGTAGTTTAACAAGACAAAACGACTTTGAAAAGCCCAGTACTCCTGCGAACTCGGAAAATCAAACAGACTCGCCTGTAACATATCTAAAAACTTATATTTTTCTACAAAATCTTTAAAGTTACTCGTAAATCTCTCTCCAATATATGTAAAACCATCCGCAGCTGACATTCCAGCTCCTATTCCTATGACTATCGCCTCGGCTTCATCTATTAGCTGTGCTAGTTTTTCGGCATTGTTTTCTTCTAACTCTATCGCCTTCCAAGTCATTAATTTTTCTCCTCTTTTTCCATTAGCTCTTTTGCTAAAATCTCAATAATATTTTTTCTTCTTTCTATTGTTGGTACTAACGGTATGCACATCAACTCTTTTAATTCGAATTCTGCTGCTAAGTTTTTTAGTTTTTCCACTACTACATCCTTCGTACCCCAAACTAAACGTGTTCTGTTTTTTTCTACTTTTTCTATATCCGCTTCACTTATCTCATACTCTTTAGCTGTTTGTATGCTAGGAAATCTGTCAAATTCTGTAAATTCTTTCTTACCAAGAAGCCAGACATCTAACGAGCGTACTAAGTCTTTCGCTTCCTGTTCATCTTCTCCAATCGCTATAAATACAGCAACCACATCTTGTGGTGTTTTTTGTTGTTCACGCATTTTTGTACGGTACGTATTTAAACATCTTTTAGCTGTCTCTATATAATCTACAGCCTGATTAAAGAATAGACCATACACGTAATTTTGACCTAGCTCCGCAGCTAGATTCGCACTTTTTTCACTAGTAGATAATAGCCACATCGGACTTACCTTCGCTTCCGGTGGTTGAACTAGTGTTTCAGTACCTGTAAGAAGTTCTAGTAATTCTCTACAGCTATCATTATACTCGTCTCTCGTTATAGGTGTAGTATCCATCAACTTCTGAACTACTTTAGTCCCAGGATTGTTCCCTATCCCAAGATTTACCCTATTTGGATATAGAGCACTTAGAAGTTTGATCCATTCGCTAATTTTATACGGTGCATAGTGAGGAATCATTATTCCACCTGAACCTATTTGTATCTTTTCTGTATTTTGAAGAAGGTGCAACATTAATAATTCTGGGCTACTACTAGCTAAGGCAGGCACCTGATGATGCTCAGCCATCCAAAAACGACTATAACCTAGTTTTTCAGCTAGGCGAGCAAGTTCTACACTCTCTTCTATAGCCTCTATCGCAGTCTTTCCTTCATCTACAATAGCATAATCTAAAATACTAAGTTTCATATTATTATCCTCTTATGTTTTACATTTATTTTATACTTGGGAATGCCTCAAAAATCATAATTTCGGAGAAATAGATTTTTTTGAGTTATTCCTCTTCTTACATATTACTTAGATTTACATAATTTCTATCCTCTATTTTTTTACAGAGCTATTAAAAAATTTATCTATTCTCAAATTCATTTTTACCTTTTTATCTAGTAAATTATCTGATATAATTAATTGTAAGAAAACCTTTTCTGAAACTACGAATTTATTATAACACATTTTCAGTAAAAATACACACACCTAGCACCATTACTTTAAAATTTTATAAAAAAATTATGGTGATTTAATCTATTTAACTTTTATAGATTTACATAAATAAAAGAGATATTACTATAGATTTTAGTCCTTTATTTCTTATCACTTATATACTGGTTCTAGCTGTATGTTATTTTCATTACTTAAAGGGGTATTTTTTATGAAATCAAAATTATTAACACCTGTTAAATTAGCTAACGGAATAGAACTAGAAAATCGTTTCGTTCTTTCTCCTATGACGACGAACTCTTCTACCACAGAAGGATTCATTACAGAAGAAGATCTTCTTTATGCCGAAAGACGAAAAAATACAGCACCTTTACAGATAACCGGAGCCGCTTATATAAATCTTGAAGGTCAACTTTTTGAATATGGTTTTAGTGTTCATGATGATGCTTGCATTCCAGGACTTAAAAAGATGGCACAAACTATGAAGTCTGGTGGAGCAAAAGCTATCCTTCAGTTAACACACGCAGGACGTTTCGCTAATCACTATGTTACTACTAATAAACGCGCTGTTGGTCCGAGTTATATGGAACTAAACTCACCTGTAGAACATATCGTTCATCCTCTTTCTATAGAAGATATACAAAAAATAAGAGAAGATTATAAGCGTGCTGCAAGTCGTGCTATCGCAGCTGGTTTCGATGGTTTAGAAATTTCTAGTGCTCAACGTCTTCTATTACAGACATTCTTCTCTACCTTCTCTAATGAACGTCACGATGAATATGGAGTAGATACATTAGAAAATCGTTCACGTTTCATCCTTGAAGTTTTTGAAGATGTTTATGAAGTAATTAAAAAAGAAGCACCAAAAGATTTCATCTTCGGTTATCGTGCAACTCCTGAAGAAACTCGTGGTGAAGAAGTCGGTTATACAGTTGAAGAATTTAATCAACTAACAGATTGGTTATTAGAAAAAGTCCCTCTATCATATATGGCAATTGCCAGCTGGGGGCAAAATATTTATCTAAATACAGTACGTGCAGAAGGTCCTCATCACGGTCGCCTTATTAACGAAGTTGTTTACGAACATTTAAATGGAAGAATTCCATTAATCGCATCAGGTGGTATCAATACTGTAGAAAAATGCGAAGCAGCTATTTTACACGCAGATATGATTGGATTATCTTCACCGTTTGTCGCAGAACCAGACTTTGTAGAAAAATTAAAAACAAATCATATAGACGATATTAATCTAGATGTTGGAGTTGAAGACATAGAACGTCTAGCTATTCCAAAAGCTGCATTTAAAGACATCGTCCTTATGATGGACTATGGTAAGAGTTTACCTCAACACACTAGGGATGAATTTAGAAAACTAGAAGACAATTATTAATAATATATATTTTTAGAAGAAATTCAAAAATCCAGATTCGAACATCTTGTTTTTTGGAATTCTTCTTTTTATTTGATACAGATAAAAAAATCTATATTGCACACATATTCTTTTAAAAATTCAATGCATTTTATATTGTTTTCTACATAAAATACACCTTAAAACCACACTTCCTTTAGTTACAAAAATTAATATTTCAAGCTTTACATAATTTTTGTAACATAAATTTAATATTTTATTTTTTTAAACAATTATATCCACTTATTAAGAATTATATTTATATTTTTATCAGAAAAAATAATTAATTTATATCACTGTATTAATCTGCTTACATCTTATTTTTCATTTTTATCTTGTTTGTTTTTTTATGAAATTTTATTTATTTTAGAATTTTTAAAACATCACTTTACTATACAAGTATTAAATTACATAACTTACCAAAGTTCTTGTTTTATAGTTTTTCTTCTAGTATAATAGAAATTATGAATACACTAATTGTCTCTAAAAGTTCTGTTTATAACTTCAAAACAAACATTTTAGAAACACAGTCATTATTATTATTTATAAGAAAAAGGGGATTTATTTTATGACAACACAAAGAAAATATTCATTACGTAAATTTAAGGTAGGTGTAGCATCTGTACTTGTTGGTATCGGTGTTGCGACTACTGGAGCAGCTGTAGCACACGCTGCTGAAACAACAGAACAACCCGCAGCCACACAACCTGCAACTACACCACAACCTGCAACTACACCACAACCTGCTGGAGAAACTGGAACTACTGCAACTCCTAAATCAGAAGTTACAAGCCCAGAAATTAAACAAGCTGAAGCTGACGCTAAAAAAAGCTGAAGATAAAGTTGCTGAAGCTCAAGCAAAAGTAGACACAACTACTCCTGCAGCTAACGAAGCAGCTACAAAACTTGAAACTGAGAAAAAAGAAGCTGCTGAAGCTGATGCTGCAAAAACTAAAGCTGAAGAAGCTAAAAAAACTGCAGATGATGAATTAGCAGCTGCTAAAGCTAAAGCTGCTGAAGCTGACGCTAAAGCTAAAGAAGAAGCTAAAAAAGAAGAAGACGCTAAAAAAGAAGAAGCTGATTCTAAAGATGCTCTATCAAAAGCTTTAGATCAATTAGAAAAAGAAATCGATTCTGATGCTAAGATTACAAATAAAGAAGAAGCTAAAAAAGCATTAGGTAAAAAAGATATCCTAGCTGCTGTAGAATCTGGTGATTTAAAAGCTGGTGATGTTCTTGCTGAATTAGCAGATGATAACGAAAAAGCTGAAGCTAATAAAGAAACTGAGAAAAAATTAAGAAATAAAGAACAAGCTGCTACTGCTGATGCTGGTGCAACTCAAGCTAACCCTTCAACTAAAGATCAACTTCCAAAAGATATTAAAGCTGGAATTGATAAAGCTGAAAAAGCTGATGCTGCTCGTCCTGCATCAGAAAAACTTCAAGATAAAGCTGATGATTTAGGTGAAGAAATCGATGCTCTTAAAAAAGATACTGACGCATTAAAAGCTGAAGAAGATAAAAAAGCTGAAGCTCTTAAAAAACAAGAAGATACATTAAAAGAAGCTAAAGAAGCATTAAAATCTGCACAAGATAATGGTTCTGATACTGATATCGTTACTTCATTAGATAAAGCTGTTAAAGCTATCGAAAAAGCTAAAGATGCTGCACAAGTTGCATTCGATAAAGCTGCTTCAGATACTCAAGCTTACGCAGAAGAACTAAATAAACTTACTGACGAGTACAATAAAACTCTAGAAGAAGTAAAAGCTGCTAAAGAAGAAGAAGCTAAAAACCCACCTAAAAAAGAAGAACCTGCACCTGAAGCTCCAAAAGAAAAAACAGAAGCTGAAAAAGCTGCTGAAGCTAAAGCTGAAGCTGATGCAAAAGTTACTGAATTAGAGAAAAAAGTTGCTGAAGAAGCTAAAAAAGTTGAAGAAGCTACAGCTAAAGCTAAAAAAAGAAAGCTGATGATGTAACAGCTGCTCAAACTAAAAGGATGAAGCTGATAAAGCTAAAACTGACGCTGAAGCTGAATTAGCTAAAGCTAAAGAAGAGGCTGAAAAAGCTAAAGCTAAAGTTGAAGAACTTAAAAAAGATGAAGCCGATACTAGAGTTAAACTTAAAGACGCATTAGATCAACTTGAAGAAGATGCAATCGCTGAGATTAATAAAGATGCAAGTATCACAGATAAAGAAAAAGCAATCGCTGATAAAAAAGCTGAAATCGGTAAAGAAGCAATCTTAGATGCCGTTGAAAAAGGTGATTTAACTGCTAATGATATTCTTAAAGAATTAGAAAACGACTACAACACTAGAAATAAAGCACCTGAAAAAGTTGAAGAAACTAAAAAATTAGATGCTGAAGAACAGAAAAAAAGTTGATGAAGCTACTAAAAAAGAAGCTTCTAAAACCAATCGTTAAAAAAACTTACAGATATAGCTGATGATTTAGCTGAAAAAATCGAAAAATTAACTAAAGTAGCTGATAAAGATAAAGCTGATGCTACTGAAAAAGCTAAAGTAGTAGAAGAAAAAAAATGCTGCATTAGATAAACAAAAAGAAACTTTAGAAAAAGCTAAAGCTGCTCTTGAAACAGCTAAGAAAAACAATGCTGATCAAGCTATCCAAGATGGATTACAAGATGCTGTAACTAGATTAGAAGCAGCTGTTGCTTCTGCTAAAACTGCTGCTGATGAAGCTCAAGCTAAATTTGACGAAGTTAACGAAGCAGTAAAAGCTTATAAAGATGAAATCGATAAACTAACTGATGATTACAACGCAACTTTAGGTTATATCGAAAACTTAAAAGAAGTTCCTAAAGGTGAAGAATCTAAAGACTTCAGCGGTGGAGTAAATCCTAGTGATGCACCTTCTGATGCTGCTAAACAACCTGATGAAGTTCCTACAGCTCCTAATGCTTCTGATTTCAACGGTGGGGTTAACCCTAGTGACTCTCCTTCTGGAGATAATGGATCTGATTTCAATGGTGGAGTAAATGATGCAACACCTACTACTGTAGCTGACGCTCCTGAGTTCGAAGGTGGGGTAAACCCTGATGATGCTCCTGTGGCTGAAGAAAAACCTGAATTTAATGGTGGAGTTAATGCTGTTGAAGCTGCTGTTAACGAAGTTCCTGAATTTAAAGGTGGCGTAAATGCTGTTGCTCCTGCTGTTAATGAAGTTCCTGAATTTACTGGTGCTGTTAACGATGATAATACACCTACTGAACCTAACAAACCTGAATTCAACGGCGGAGCAAACGATACAACACCTCCTACTGAACCTAACAAACCTGAATTCAACGGCGGAGTAAATGATACAACACCTCCAACTGTTCCTAACAACCCAGACGGAGAAGCTCCAAAACCAACTAAACCTGAAGCTTCTAACGGAGATGCACTTGTACAACCAGAACTTCCTGAATTCAAAGGTGGTGTGAACGCTGTTGCTCCTGCTGTTAATGAAGTACCAGCATTTGACTTGTCTAAACTTGGAACTGCTCAACCTTCTACACCTGGTGTAGACTTTGGACAAAAAGCTCCTAAAGTTAAAGAACAAGCTAAAGTTGAAGCTAAAAATGTAAAATCATTACCAAACACTGGTATGAATTCTTCTAGCACTACAGCTCTAGGATTAAGCTTAATCGGATTAATCGGACTTGCTGTAAGACGTAAACTTTCTAAATAGGCAATTAGTGTATAAACAACTTTAAAGAGTATGGTTTTCCATACTCTTTCCTTTTTACTTCATAAAAATAAGAGGAATCGGTATAGATTCCTCTTATTTTATTTATAACTATTTATTTTTCTTAGTTTTCAAAGCACCTGCTAATAGTAACACAAACATTCCAAGCGCTGCTGTTTCAGTTTCTTTTTTACCTGTATTCGGTAATTTAACATTTTCTTTTTTATGAATTTCTGGTGTTGGTTTTTCTTCTAGCTTTGGAACCTCTGGCGTTGCTGGTTTTTCTGGTACTTTTGTTTGTGGTACTTTCGGCACTTTAGGTGTTTTTGGTTTTTCTGGAGTTTTCGGTTGTTCTTTCGGAACTTCTGGTTTTTTCGGTGTTTCTTTTGGTTTATCTGGTTTTTTTGGTTTTTCTTCTTTTTTATAGATAACCTTTGTATCTACTCCAGGATCTTTTGGTAATACGCTTTTTACTGTTGGTACATATCCTTTCTAACTCTGGTACTGGTGTTTCTAATACTTTTGTTGGATCTTTTAAATCGTTTAAATAGTCAGGTGTTTGTGCACCAGCTATTAGATTACCTTTTTCATCTACTGGTACTATTTTCCCCAGATGTTTATACGTTACTGTATCTGTTACTTCTGGTTTTTCTGGAGTTA
>CAKMQF010000028.1 GCA_927911745.1 uncultured Gemella sp. | reverse complement strand
GGTTTAGAGGCGACGAAGGAAATTTGTACGAAGTTCCTGATGCAAAAGTGCTTATCTGTAGTAGCGTTGGTGAAGTACCCGTATATAAAAGACAAGCATTTGCTAATGGGGCTTGTGGTGTACTGCCAAAAGAGTATGATTTAGATGATTTAGAATTTGCGATTTCAGAAATAGAACTTATGAAATAGAAGGAGTGACTCAAAAATCGTGATTTCGGAGAAATCGATTTTGTCGAGTCACCCTCGCACAGTTTATTAGATATCTAAAAAGCTTCTATAAAGCGAATTTAGATATCAATAAACCACTGCGTCTATGGGGAGTGACTCGATAATATTGATTGTAAAAAATTAATTTCGTCGAATCACTCCTATTTTATTATATATTTAACTATGATATACTTTAACAAAGTAGTAATTTAAAGGAGTTTTATATGCATAACAGTTGGAATGAAGTAATAAAAAATTACCCAAAAATAGATGAACTTAATGAATTGATAGAAAAAATAGATAAAAAAACGTCTTACTACAACAATCTATCCTCCAAAAGAGCAAGTTTTTAGAGTTTTTGACTTAGCATTAGAAGATATTAAAGTCGTAATATTAGGGCAAGATCCGTATCATAATCCTGAACAGGCATGCGGATTAAGCTTCTCTGTAAATGATGGCGTACCCCTTCCTAAAAGTCTTATAAATATTTACAAAGAACTTCATGATGATTTAGGGATAAATCCAGCAAAAACAGGCAATCTCGAATCTTGGTTTAATCAGGGGGTATTTCTTCTTAATGCGGTTCTTACTGTTGAAAAAAATTCTCCTGCGAGTCACAGCAAGATGGGGTGGGAAAATTTTACGGATTATATAATTGAAACTATTTCTGAAAAAAATGAAAATGTAGTCTTTGTTTTATGGGGAGCTTACGCAAGAAGTAAAAATAAACTAATTGATTCTTCAAAACATTTGATTATTGAATCAGCACATCCAAGTCCACTATCCGCATACCGTGGCTTTTTCGGAAACAAAGTCTTCTCTCAAATTAATGATTATTTAGTCTCTCACAACAGAGAAAATATAGACTTTGAATTAGAAATGAAAACAAATGAGCAAATTTCATTTTTTTAAAATATTTTTAAAAAATTTTAAGTATATTTTAAGTAAGAGATATATAATGAGTACCTAAACAAAAGTAATGAAATTTCATTCTTAACGACACTTGTCGTTTCTCCCTTTTAAGTTTGAAATTATTTTTGTTTAAACCAATATTTCGGTTAATTCTTTATGATATTAACAGATAATAAAACTTTTTAATTTTTTTTCATAATGTGGCTTGTCGCTCCCTAGGCAAGCCATTCTCCCTTTTAAAGAGTTGAAAGACTCTTTTGTTATTTGTATATAAGATTAGATATAAACAAGCAAGAAATTGCTTAGAACTTAATTTAGTTCACCCGAAAAACGTGTTCCCCAAACACGTTTTTTTTATTATATTTTAAAACAAAAAAATCTCAGACAAAATGTCTGAGATCTTTTATCTATTATGCAGCTCTTCTATACCCTGCTCTTTGGGCTGCCTCTTCTGAATTAAAGACTAATAGATTGGTAGCCGCAACATTGTTATAAGAAGGGTGTGTTGGTGTATAGTAGTAACCACTCTTTTTACTAGCTCTAACAATAACCTTTCTAGGTTGTTGTACCTGTTGTTGAGGTTGTTGATTTTGAGCTACTTGAACAACTTCTTTTTTCTCACTATCACTTTCATCTATTCTCTTTTTAGATAAAGGTGGTGGATCTATTTGTTGCTCTCTATTTTCTGTTGAATTTTCTTCTTTTTTCTCTTCAGAAGATTGTTCTTCCACTTTTTTATCACGTTCTTCTTTTTTCTCTTGGAAAGTTTTTCTTTGTTCTTCTTTTCTAGCTTCACTAAAATGATTTGTCATTAGCATTGTTAACATCATAACAAGTGCACTTACAGCACCTAAGACAACTTTTTTCAAACGCGTTTTTCGTTGAATAAGTTTTACAATAGGTGGACATAATAGTATAAAACTTAATACAAATACGACAATAGCGTATCTAATACCATGAGTAAACACCATGCTAAGTGATATTATCATAAATACTAAAAAGATAAACCACAAAATAACTTGTCCATGTTCTTTCATGAATTTATTCACAATATTTCTCCTTAAAAATAATCACTTATCTATTTTAACACTTTCTTAGCTAATAGACAATTATTTTTATAAATAACTTTAACTTTCATGAAATTTAAACCTTTTCAAATGAAATTATCCATTATGTTCTATTCTTTTAAAAAAGTTTATATGTGAATTCATTGTCCTAACAGTGATTTATCAATATCTAAATTCACTTTAAAGTTTTTTAGATATCTAATAATCTTAATAGAGGGTGATTCAACAAAATCGATTGATCCGATATCATGATCTTTGAATCACTTACTGTAATTATTTTCTAGAAACAACCATAGAGATACCTTGACCTCCACCTATGCAAAGTGAGCATAGTCCTTTTTCTTTATTGTCTTTAATTAGTGCATGAACTAATGTAACTAAGATACGACAACCACTCGCTCCTATTGGATGTCCTAGCGCTATTGCACCACCACGCGTATTAACCTTAGTCAGATCTAGGTTTAATAGACGTGTTACAGCTATAGATTGTGCCGCAAAAGCTTCGTTCATTTCAAATAGATCAATATCTTCAATATTTAAACTTAATTTTTCTAGCACTTTTTGTGTTGCAGGCACTGGCCCTAGTCCCATTACCTTATTATCTAAACCTGTTGAAGCATAACCTTCAATGTAACAAAGAACATCTAAACCTAGTTCTTTGGCACGTTTTTCACTCATTAGAATAACACAAGCAGCTCCATCATTAATTCCCGAAGCATTCCCTGCTGTTACAGTTCCATCTTTTTTGAAAGATGGTCTCAGTTTAGCTAGACTTTCCAAGCTACTATTAGCACGAACGTATTCATCTGTATTAAATGTAATCTCCTCACGTCTAGTTTTAATAGTTATAGGTACAATTTCATCAACAAATAGATTATTCTCAATCGCTGAAGCCGCCTTTTTTTTGACTCGCTAGAGCAAATTCATCTTGTTCTTCTCTTGTAATACCATATTGCTCTGCGATATTTTCGGCAGTAATACCCATGTGATAATTCTCAAAAGCATCTGTCAGACCATCATTAATTATAGTATCTTCTAATTCAAAGCTACCAAGTTTTTGACCAAAACGAGCATTTTTCGTATAATGTGGCGCCGCACTCATATTCTCTACTCCACCACAAACTACGATATCATTGTCTCCTACCATAATAGATTGAACCCCAAGAACAACGCTCTTTAGTCCTGATCCACAAACTTTATTGACAACAAAGGCGCTTTTCTCTTTTGGAATACCTGCATTAACAGCAATTTGTCTTGCTACATTCTGCCCAAGACCAGTCTGCAATACATTACCGAATATAATTTCATCAACAAGATTTGGATCAAGATTTACACTTTCTAATGCTTGTTTTACAAGATCTCCACCGAATTTTGCTACAGAAACATCTTTTAAACTTCCACCAAAACTTCCTATAGCAGTTCTTTTCGCACTTACAATAGCAACTCTATTCATGTTTTTTTCTCCTAAATTTAGTTTACTAGTATATTTTACTATAAAAATCACACTTCATCAATAATGTAACAAAACTGTGTTAATCCTAAAAATCACACTAATGTAACATTCATTAAATATTTTTGTAATGTAAATGTAATATTCTTGTAATAAAATGTTGTTTTTTGTAATTTAAGGATGTATAATATAAATATAAAGAAGTTATACAAAAGAAGGTGGATAATATGAACAAACTTCTAAAAACAACAGGTATATTTATTTTAGGAATAGGGCTTATGACTGGTTGTACAGATAAGGTAGCACAAAAAATTGATAGTAACAATAATAATGTAACTAGCGAAGTAGCGACTACTGAAGAAACACCAACTTCTTTAGCTAACCTACAAAAAGAAGTTGAACATATTAAACAAACAGATAGTAACCTTAGTACAAATATTATTAATAACAAACCTACAACTCAGGTAGCAACTCCTACTAGAAAAAACACTACAATACAACAAACTACTCAGACTGTAAAACACGACTTAACTAAAGCCGGAGAGATTTTACAACCTATGGCATACGGAATGTTAAACTTAAAAGGTAGCAGTACTGCTAATGTAGTAAGATTTATCGCTAGTAACGATGGTAGCAATAATGTAATAAAACAAATAAACTTGACTAAAATATTGGACTTACTAAACACATACAATGCACAAACATTCCATAAACAAGACGTACTACAAAGATTACAAAATGATAAAGAAATTGAATTTGTTCAATTAAATAATAGAGTTACTGATTTTAGTAAACAAAACTTAGAAAAATTGATGAATCATAAAAATAAAGTTGTATATTTCGCAAAAGATCAAGTCTTCTTAGTTAAAAGTGATATTGGTTACGGTGGGGCCACTGACGCAATCTTCATGCCAGTGGAAAAATGGGAAGTTAGAGGAGATAGAGTTCTTATTCCATACGAAAATATCGCTACTAGAAAACCTGTAGGTATGATGACACTTCGCTTAAACAATAAAAATTACGAAAGCGGAGTTAATAGAACAATGTATTACGTAGAAAAATTTGAATTATATTAAAAGAATAAAGAACATCGTCATTTCACATGGCGATGTTTTTTTTACGTTAAGTTAAAATCGATATCTAGAGAACCTCTTTATTGAAATAATATAAAAATAGGTAACCGACTTAAGTTCTACTTTTGCCAGTTACCTATATAGATTCCTATTTAATATTACTGAGATTTACTAGTTTTCTAATAAAAGGATTTGATAAATAATAGTCTTATTATTTAACCATTTTCTTTACATCTTCAATAGCATCTTCTGCAGCTTCTTTTACATCTTCTGCCACTTCTTTTACTTTAGAAAATAGTTTTCCAGCGAATCCTTCTTCTTCAACAGCTTCTTTAGCATCTTCTGCTTTATCTTCTACAGCATCTTTTACGTCTTCTGCTTTGTCTGCTGCTTCATCTTTTACATCTTCCGCTACTTCTTTAGCATCTTCCACTTTGTCTGTTGCTGCGTCTTTTACGTCTTCCGCTACTTCTTTTGCGTCTTCTACTTTATCTTCTACAGCATCTTTTACATCTTCTACTTTGTCTGCTGCTTCATCTTTCACGTCTTCCGCTACTTCTTT
>CAKMQF010000027.1 GCA_927911745.1 uncultured Gemella sp. | reverse complement strand
AATCATACTCTTTTGGCAGTACACCACAAGCCCCATTAGCAAATGCTTGTCTTTTATATACGGGTACTTCACCAACGCTACTACAGATAAGCACTTTTGCATCAGGAAACTTCGTACAAATTTCCTTCGTCGCCTCTAAACCATCCATTATCGGCATACAAATATCCATCGTTACGAAATCTGGTTTTAACCTTCTATACATTCTCACAGCTTGTTCGCCATTTTCTGCAAAATGACACTTATATCCTGCACGACTAGCAATTTCTGCTCCGCGACTTCTGTAATATGAACTATCATCAACTATTAATACTGACTTCATTAGGCCTCCTATTTAGCTGTAATAACTAAATATCTGTGTGGCTCTTCACCACGTGATTCTGTTTCAACATTTTTAATTCCTGTTAAGGCATTGTGAATAATTTTTCTTTCAATGCTTGTCATTGGTTCTAATTCAACAGGTTTTCCGATTTTTTTAGATTTTTTAGCTAAGTTTAACGCTAATTCTTCTAATGTTTTCTTACGATTTTCTCTATAATCATCACAATCAACTTCTATTCTGAAGTAGTGTGAGCTGAATTTTTTAGCATAGTTATTTACTAAAAATTGTAAACTGTTTAAAGTGATTCCACGCTTACCAATTATTAAACTAGTATTTTCTTCTGTTTTAATATTTAAAGTAAAATGACGATTACCATCTTCTCTAAAATCTACAGTCGCATCAGGATATCCCATCGCAACAACAATATTTTGTAAATAATTTACAATACGATCTTGATTTTTTACGATGTAATCTTCTCTTTTAGCTTTTTTTAACCGGTTCTTCATTTTGTTCAGCTTCTACAACAGGTTCTTCTACTGCTGGTTTTGTTTCTTCAGTATGAACATCTTGTTCAGCCACTTTTTCTACAACAACTTCTTCTTGTTCTGTTGTTTTAACTTCAACTTCTTGCTCTTTTTCTGCTACTTTCTCAACTTCAACCACTTCTTCAGTTGTTTTAGCTAATTCAACAGCATCTTCTTTATTATAATCTTCATCTAATGGAACTAATTTTACTTTTGCTTCTTTTTTAAATAAACCGAAAATACCTGCGCTACCGCCTTCGATTACTTCAATTTTTACTGCATCTTCTGTTAAAGCTAAGTCTTTTAATCCTTTTTTATAGCCTCATCTACAGTAACTCCAACATAATAATATTCTTTTTCCATTCTTAACTCCTCTTCGCTTTCATAAGTTTTGATCTTTTTAAAACATGATCGATGCTGCTGCCGAACTCTAAGAATGGCATATCTTTAGCACCTGGTCTTGCTATCACTATAATATCATAGTTTTTAACAAGTTCTTTTCTTGTTTTAAAAGTTTCTCGTATGTATCTTTTTATTTTATTACGTTCAAAGGCTTTTCCTAATTTTTTACTAACAGAAATACCTAAACGCATATGGTCTAAATTATTTTTTTGATAATAAATAACAAACTGTCTATTCGCAAAAGATTGTTTTTTCCTAATAATATTATCAAAATCTTGACTTCTTTTTACTCTATATTCTTTTTTCATCTTAAAACCTTTCTTAACACTAATATTTTAACAGTTTATTTAACTTTTTACAACTATCTTTCTTATTTTTTAGGACCAGTTAATAAAAAAAGAGTACCACTTTCGTGATACCCTCTGTGCAAACATTAAGCTGAAAGAACTTTTCTTCCTTTAGCTCTACGTCTTGCTAATACATTTCTTCCGTTTTTAGTGCTCATTCTAGCTCTAAATCCGTGTACTTTTGAATGTTTTCTTTTATTTGGTTGATACGTACGTTTCATTTTGTCCTCCTCGAGTTTTCTTTTCTTTACTTAGATAGATGTAATAACTGAATTAGTTTAACATATCTAAAATAATTTATCAAGTAAAAACCTCATTTTTTCTAAAAAAAATCTAGACAGGCGCAAATATACTATAAAATAGGAGTGACTCAAAAATCGTGATTTCGTAGAAATCGATTTTGTCGAGTCACCCTCGCAAAGTTTATTAGATATCTAAAAAGCTTTTATAAAGCGAATTTAGATATCAATAAACCACTTGCGTTGTACGTTAGAATTTTTAGTGCCAAAGACACGTTAAAATTCTTACGTATAACGTATGCAAGGACACACCAAGAAGTGAGTCATAAGACGAAACTGATTGGATTGTGTCTACTGCTGAGGCTATGAGTTTTCATATACACTTTGTTAAAATTTAGGTCTTTTGGGGCAGCCCTTGTTGTTAATAAGCTGTTAATTTTTGTTTTTCAGTATAAGAAAATATTTAAGTATCTCTTTTGAATACTTTTCCACAGTTTATTATAAGTTATCCACATATCTTTGTTAATAACTTTATTAATATCTAGAAAACATTTTCTTTTCCCTTAAGTTTTTAACAGATTTATAAAGTTATTCACAATTTCACATTTAAAAGTTATTCACAGGTGTTAATTGTGTGTGAAAAACTCTTGAAGTATATTTATAGCAATCTTAAAAGTTGTTAATAACCTTTTAAATTATCTTAATTATTTATTTAATTTCTTTTCTTCTTAACATATTCACAGCTTTTTATTACTCTTTTATTCACATAGTTAATAACTTCTGTTAACAACTTGTGAATAACTAATATTTTATTTTATTAACAATCTATGCTATAATTATTTATATATTTTTTTAAGGAGGTATTTCATTGAGTAATTCTAATTTCTTATGGGAAATTATTCTTCGTGAACTAAAGAGTACCGTTGATCCTCATGTTTTTGATACTTGGTTTTCTGGTGCTTCTATAGATAACGTCGATTTTATGAAAAAATCAATAGTTATTACTAGTAAAGAAGCTCTTATTTCTCAATTTATTCAAGGTGCTTATGATCAAAAATTAAAAGAAATACTAAAGAAAAATACTGGATTTGATTTTTAATATAGACTATACTTCCCTTGATACTGATATTCCTCTAATTACACCTCAGGTTGTTGATGAAAAGCCAGCAGCTGAAAATCTAATTAGACAGAACTTTCTTCAAGGTGATAAACCTTCTGGGGCTCAACATTTTTATCAAAAACAAACTTTTCCTCTAGAAGATTATAAACATCCTGTCCCTAATAAAAATATTACAGCGAGTAAAAAGAATCCTACGCTTAATAAAAACTACACTTTTGAAAATTTCGTAGTAGGGGAAGGTAATGCTTTTACACATAATATAGCATGGAATGTTGCAGTTTCTCCTGGTGGTATCTATAATCCTCTATTTATCTACGGAGGTGTTGGACTAGGAAAAACGCACTTACTTCACGCTATTGGTAATGAAATGGAAGCTAATTTCCTGATTTTAAAATTGAATGTATTTCATCTGAGAAGTTTTTAATGAATTTCTAGCTTCTATTAAACCGATGAAAGATAAAAAACAACTATACTAATGCGGATGAAGACTTTAGAAGAAAATACCGCGACGTTGATGCTCTTTTAATCGATGATATTCAATTCTTATCAGGTAAAACTGAAACACAAAATGCATTTTTCCATACATTTAACGAGCTACAAATGAATCAGAAACAAATCGTTCTTATAAGTGATCGCTCTCCATCTCAACTTAATGATTTGGAAGATAGATTAGTTACTAGATTCAGTCAGGGGATAACTGCGGACATTACACCACCTGACTTCGAAACACGTATGGCGATTATTAAATTCAAATGTGAACAGTTCGATATTAAACTAGATGAAGAGACACTTACTTATATTTCTAGTAATGTATCATCTAATATAAGAGAGCTTGAAGGTGTTCTTAAACGTATTAAGTTCACAGCAACTTCTAAACATGAACAACCTTCACTTAGTATTGCCGAGGAAATACTAAAAAGCGCGAAAACTTCACCTAGAAAAAATATCTCACCTGAGAACATTATTAATGTTTGTGCAGACTTCTATAAAATCAAGGTTGATGATATTCTTTCATCTTCTCGTAAAAAAGAAGTCGTACAGGTTAGAAATATAGCTATCTACTTATGTAGGGAACTTACTACATTATCATTCCCTTCTATAGGTGATTGTTTTAATAAAGATCATACTTCTATTCTTTATTCATTCAATAAAATAGCAAAACTAAGCAAAGATGAAAATCCTGAGATTTTTGAAGATATAGAAGTAATAAAAGAACGTTTAGGAAAAATATAAGAGGCTGTTAAAATCTACTAAAGATATTAATATATTTTTTCACAAGTTATTAACAAGGAAAAATTCATTATTTTTGCGTATTCTTTAGTTTTCCACAGTTTTTACAGGCCTTATTATTATTATTTTATTAAATATATATATTATATATAAGGAGAAAACATGAAATTTACTATAACTAAATCAAATTTTCTTGATGGTTTAAATCACGTATCAAGAGTAATTGCACCTAATTCTCTTTTTGAAATTCTAAAAGGAATTAAAATAGAATTAGAAAAAGATAAACTTATATTAAAAGCAAGTGATTCTTTAGTATCTGTAGAATATTCTGTAAATAGTTTTGAAGATGATAAAGAAGTTATTACTATAGAAGAAGAAGGACAAGTTGTATTACCTTCTCGTAATTTTATAGAAATAATTAGAAAAGCACCAACAGATTTAATAGAGATCGAAACAGTTGGTAATAATATTTTAGTTAAATCAGGTAAAAGTGAATTTAACGTAAAAGGATATGATGCAAATGATTATCCAGAATTCCCAGTTATCTCTAAAGAAAACAGTCTTAAATTAGAAGCTAATGTTTTTAATGATATTATTAAAGAAACAGTATTCTGTACTGCACCAAATGATCAAAGACCTATTCTTGAGGGAGTTAACTTCTCATTAAGTAACAAAATCTTAACAGCGACAGCAACTGACTCATATCGTCTAAGTAGAAGACAAGTTACACTAAATGATGAAGATAGCAACAAAGAGTTTAACTTAATTATTCCTAGAAAAGCTCTAACTTATTTCCAAAGAATGATAGAAAATGGAAAAGATCAAGTAGAAATCTTCTATGAAAACAATAGAATAGTTCTTTACTACCAAAATGTAGTTTATACAGTACTATTAATTAGCGGAAACTATCCAAATACTAATAAACTTATTCCTACTGTTTTTGAATGTACATTCGTAGCGAACAGTAGAGAATTCTTTAGTGCAGTTGATAGGGTTGCATTAATGAGTAGAGAAGATAAAGACGATATTATTAAATTAGTAGTAACTGATAATCTATTAGAAGTTTCTTCTCAGTCTAAAGAGTTAGGAAGTGCTGTAGAGGAATTAAAAGTTTCTTCTACATTAGAAGATGAAAAATTCGAAATTTCTGTATCTGGGAAATATCTAAAAGACGCGGTATCTGCGGTTGCTGCGGAAGAAATTATCGTTAAGTTCTCAGGTGAGCTAACAGCGTTTATTATCCAACCAAGTGATTATCACAGAGAAATTATTGAATTAATTTTACCAGTAAGAACTTACTAATAATAAATAGGGGAAGCGGATTGAAATAGAAAGATCCGTAAATCAATTATTTAATTAAAAAACGTAATGGTTTATAGATAAACTATATAAGATAGTAATTATTTTGAGAATATCTATTAACTATACGGGGGTGACTTTGTAAATATGATTTATATAAAATCAGTATTTTTAAGTTACTCCCTTTTCAAGGTTAAATTAGGAGGAACAATGACAAAGAAAAAAACTAGCATATTAATTTTATTAGGTGTTGTCTTTTTAGGACTTATTCTTAGAACACCTATTACAGCAGTAGGTGCAATCGTTGGACCATTAAAATCTATACTAGATATCAACAATACGGTTGCTGGATTTATTACAACAATACCATTAATTGCATTTGCGATATTCAGTCCGATGGTAGCAAAATTATCAAATAAAGTAGGTTTAGAAAAAACTATATTATTAGCTGCGGTAATTATTACTGTAGGTTTAGGGCTTAGATTCTATATTAATACTTATGTATTCTTCCTTACGACATTTATCGTAGGAGTAGGAATAACAGTAGGTAATGTATTATTACCAGGATTAGTTAAGAAATATTACCCAGAAAAACTAGGGGTTATGACTGGTTTTTATGCAGTTGTTATGAATATCGGAGCTGCGGTTGCTGCGGGTATCAGTTATCCACTATTAAGTACAAATATAGGTGGAGAGAAATTTTCAACAGGACTTGCGGTTAATATTTGGATTATTATTGCAATTATCAATATCTTTATCTACGCAGCTATGTCGAAAAATAATGTAGTAAGTGATGTTAAAGATACTCATGAAAAAGTCCATGGATACTTTAAACATTCTAAAATGTGGACGATTATGTTGAGTATGGGATTACAATCTGCATTATTCTATTGTAGTGTTTCATGGTTTGCGGAAATTATGATTAGTAAAGATTTCTCACCTGAAACAGCAGGACTATTATTATCAATTAGTCAATTCGCTCAATTTCCATCTACTTTTATAGTACCGATTTTAGCGGATAAATTACATAATAAATTAATTATTCCTACAGTAATTACTATTGGATATATCGTGTCACTTGTTGGAATGCTTTCGACAAGTGGGAACTTCGTATTAATGCTAACATTTATAGTTATCTTCGCGTTAGCTGGAGGAGGATCATTCTCATATGTTATGTATCTATTCTCAGCTAAATCAAGAAATGAAAGTGAAGCGGCTGATATCTCAGGTTTAGCACAATCAGGGGGATACTTATTAGCGGCAATATTCCCACCATTATTAGGATATATCAGAGATATCTCTGATTGGAATAAAGCACTATATGTATTAATAGCGACATCAGTAGTATTACTGGTGACATTAATTCACTGTAGTTCTAAAGGAAATATAATAGAAAAATAATAAATAAGAGTAACTAACTAGCTATTTTTCTGGAAATAGTAAAGGTTAGTTACTCCTTTTTTATAATATCAAGTTTCATGAAGAAAAGTTTAAAGAAACAAAAATAAGTCTATGAATAATACAGTAAGAAGAAGTAATTGATATAATATATAATATATTAATCTATTGTAAATACAGTTTAGAGAAAAATAATAGTACAAGAATAAGAATTTTAATAAAAAATTAAGGAGCTTTGAAAAAAATTAAAATAAAATTGAAAAATTATCTTATAATATAAGCATAAGCAAAAATTAAGAATAAAATAAGAAAACGTTTTAACTAATATTGAAATAATACATAATAAATTGTAAAAATTATATGAAAATTTGTTTAGATTAATAACAAGATAGTATAATTAAAAGGGATAAAAACACTTTCTTTTTTTACAATAATGTGATATAATTCTAGAGGAAATGAGATATTTATACTTTAATTTAAAATATTATAGTATTTTGTTTCATAAATATAAAATAGTAAAAATAATTACTTTAAAATATCTAAAATTATATATAATATACGGAGGTTTTCTTATGAAAGCGAAAAACAGAAAAGTTGTTTTAATAGGAGCAGGAATGGTAGGGATGAGCTTTGCTTATCAATTATATTCAAGCGGACTTTGTGAAGAACTAGGATTAATTGACTTCTTCGCTGAAAAAGCAGAAGGTGAAGCAATGGACCTTAACCACGGTGGAGCTTTAGTACCACCTATTAAAGTAACTTCAGGTGGATACGAACAATGTGCTGATGCAGACGTAATCGTAATCGCTGGAGGTCTTCCACAAAAACCAGGTGAAACTCGTCTTGACCTAGTTGACAAAAACATGAAAGTTGTTAAAGATATGTCTGAGCAAATCGTAGCTTCAGGATTCGATGGAGTTATCGTTATCGCATCTAACCCAGTAGACGTATTAACTAACGCTTTACAAAAATTCACTGGATTCCCAAGAAACAAAATCGTTGGATCAGGAACTACTCTTGACTCTTCAAGATTCCGTTACATCTTAGGAGAAAGATTAAACTTAGCACCAAGCAGTGTTCGTGGATATATCATTGGGGAACACGGAGACACTCAACTTGCTGCATGGAGTAACGTAAATGTTTACGGAAAACAGTTCGACAGATTCTTAGAAACTTCTAAATTCACTAAAGAAGACTTCGCTGATGTAGAAGAAAAAGTTATGCGTGCTGCTTACGAAGTAATTAACCGTAAACGCGCTACTTACTACGCAATCGGACTTGCATTATTCACAATCGTTAAAGCTATCTTACGTGATGAAAACGTAGAATTAGCAGTAAGTGGATACTGTGATGGACACTACGGAATCGACGGATTATACATCGGAACTCCAGCTATCGTTGGACGCGAAGGTGTTCGTGAAGTTGTTGAATTAGAATTAAACGAAGATGAAAAAGCTAAAATGTTACACTCTGCTAAAGTATTAAAAGAAACTTTAGACAACGCATACGCAGCTTTAGAAGCTTAATTCAATTAAAAAATTATAGAAGAATTAGATTCAAATCTTTAATTTAAAGAAGAATTTAATTCTTCTTTTTTTTTGTAAAACTTAAGCAAAGGAAATACTATATTTATAAATAAGTAAACGTTTTTTTGAAAATAAAAAAAATAGGGCGTTTAAGCCCTACTTTTATGAGAAAAATGCCT
>CAKMQF010000026.1 GCA_927911745.1 uncultured Gemella sp. | reverse complement strand
ATAGATTTCTTCTTTTAAAGTAATCTGTAGATAGTTTTTATCATCTTTTTTATATAGATAAATCATATTCGGTCTATCTTTAGTAAAACTATCGTATCAAATTCTAAACTTATATTAGAATTTCTTCAGAAAAGAACAATGGTTTTACTAAAGCGGAATCTAGGGTCACCTGATAATTTATCAGTATTTTTTCAACATTATTCGATGTAATGTCCTCGATATTTCTATTCCTAACTCTAGATTCTGTACTTTCACTATCTGAGATTACCAATAGCAAGTCTTTCAACACTTTTTTGTTTTTAATAGCATCGACACTAGCTACCTTTGTTATAGAGTTCTGAACTATCGCTTCTTCTCTTGATCCTTCATAGTTTTTCACGACACTATCTGGAATCAAGAAATTCAAAAGACTATTTTTATTTGACTCTACTGATTTTTGAGTAGTTCTCTTAGTGAAAATCTCATAATCTGGTTGATAAGTAATAATAAGATAAGATAGTGTTAAACTCATTAGAACAAGTATTCCTAATACGACTGATTTAACAGTTTCTTTCCTTTTACTTCTCATATTATTTACCTCTATAACCATTCATCATCAATTTGTTCACAAGGTAGTGTTACAAATATTATACTTCCATATCCTTCTCTACTTTGCGCCCAAATACGACCTTTATGGGCCTCTACAATAGTCTTAGCTAATGCCAATCCTAAACCTGTTCCTCCCATACTTCTCTGCCTACTCTTATCAACCCTATAGAACCTATTAAAGATCTTATCAATATGCACTAATGGAATTCCTACACCTTCATCTTTAATAGAAATACTCACCCTATTATGGTGATAATTTTGTCTAACCCTTACTGTAATATTCTTACCATTCGGAGAATATTTTATAGCGTTATTAACAATATTATCAAATACCTGTGTAAGTTTATCCTGATCACCTTCTACGAATATCGGGCTCTTAGGAATATGTTTTATAAAGTTTTTCTCCGGATGTGTTAGAGCAAATCTATTGGTAATCTGCTCAAGCATTTTATTTATATCAATAAACTCTTTTTCATAATGCTCTTCTTTGATATCCATCTTACCAAGTTGCATCAACTCATTTACCATTCTTATCATACGAGTAGTCTCTTTATGAATAGTATCGATAAACTGCGGAGCAAGTTCCTTATCTTCAAGCACACCCTCTTCTAGCGCTTCGATATAACTGTTCATCGTCGTTAGAGGTGTACGAAGTTCATGAGATACAGTCGATACGAATTCTCGACGTTCTTTTTCTTGACGTTCTTGATCTGTTACGTCATAAAGAACAATAATATATCCCTCTAGCTCAGTTGACATCTGAGTTAAATCTTCTTTATCTTCTTTTTCTATCTTAGAAATTTCCGCACGTAAAAGTAATTCTTCATCGCTTTTTGAAGCATTTACCAGAAGACTATCTTCCGCTTCTAATATTTCCTCTATACTCTCATACTCAGTAATATTAAGAATTTTCAGCACATCTTTTCCGATGAAAATTTCATCATTACGGCCACCTAGCATATCCTCAGCACTTGTATTTATAAGGATTATTCTACCGTTATTATCCGTTGTAATAATCCCATCCATCATACTTTCGATAATCGTCGCAAGTTTCCTACGTTCAGTCTCAGTTACAGCTTGTTCTTCTTCTATCCTCTTAGAAATCTGGTTGAACACTTTCGCCAAATCCCCAATTTCATCATCTGTATCTATTCCGACTACCGTACCGTAGTTTCCTAAAGCCATCTTCTTAACTTGAGAACTCATCTTCTCTATAGAACTCGTTACCGTTTTTGATGCCACGAATCCTATAACTGTAGTGATTAATATCGATAGGATAGTTCCCACTATGAAGATTTTAGAAATACTATTTACCTCTTGATAAACACTTTCTATATCAGCCATAAGCGAGATTACACCAACAACTTCATTATCCTTTTTAACAGGACTCACATAGATCCATACACGCTTATTACTATCAGCATTATTTTGAATCTGTTTAGTACTCTCACCAGTCTTAATAACCTGACTTACAAGTGGATCAAACGACCTTTTCGCAAGATATTCATCATTTCCATTTTTTGAAGAAGTCGCTATGATTTTCGAATCTTTATCTATGACATTTACTAATAATAACTTTTGAATATTAAATTCACTAACTAGTTTAGCTATCCCACTTTTCGAATCTTTATTACTCTTTGTAGACTCCTCTTGAGCACCAGTATCATCAATAACTTTCGAAGTATCTCCTCCACTACCACTAGCTTTTTCTAATTCCTCACGAACATGGTAGTTTAAGATTTTTTCTTGTTCAATAATATTTTGTTCAAATGTATTTATATTACTGTTTCTTAATTGCGTTGTAAAGAACAATCCGATAAGTTGCAACGATATTATGTTAACTAAAACATAAACTATTACGAACTTAGTTCGAATTGATGAAAAGAATCTTTTCTTAAATTTCTTCTCGAAAAAACTCATTACTCTTCACCTATAAAGTAACCAACACCACGACGTGTCATTATATATTCAGGTTGTGATGAATCATCTTCTACTTTTTCACGTAATCTTCTTACAGTCACGTCCACAGTCCTTACATCTCCAAAGTAGTCATAACCCCACACTGTTTGCAGTAAGTTTTCACGTGTTAAAACTTGTCCACGATGTTGTGCAAGGTAATAGAAAAGATCAAATTCTCTACGGGTTAAGTCGATTTCTTCACCATTTTTCTTAATAACATAAGCTTCTGGATAAATAACGATATCCTTAATTACAAGATCTCCGCCATTTTTCTCTTCAACAACTTCTTCTTGTTGCTTAGTAACACGACGTAAGTTTACCTTAACCCTTGCCATAAGTTCACGCGTTGAGAAAGGTTTAGTTACATAGTCATCCGCCCCAAACTCAAGTCCAAGAACTTTATCAATCTCACTATTTTTCGCTGTTAACATAATAATTGGAATATTTTTTTTTAGCACGTACTTCTCTACACACTTCCATCCCATCTTTTTTAGGTAACATTAAATCTAATAAGATTAAATCCGGATTATCATTAAAAGCAAGTTCTACCGCTTTTTCTCCATCATTAGCGACGATTACATCGTAACCTTCTTTTTTTAAATTAAACTCTAGTATATTAGCAATCGGTTCTTCATCATCGACTACTAGTATTTTATATTCTGCCATTTTCTTCCTCCTTAGATTTATACTAAGTATTAACTAATATATTCCTAATTATATTTTTTATAAAACATTCTTTGGAGTATACTTTTTATTTTTAACCTGTATCTTCTCATCACCGTGAGTATATACATAGTTATCAATATTATATCATTTTTTTTCTATGAAGTTACAACTTTAAGCAAACGATTAACACTCTATCAGTGTAGTGTTACAATTGATGTGAGACAAAATATAAAAAAGAAGAGTAAATCCTGTATAATGAAATTTACGACAAATCAAAAAAAGGAATTTACTCTTATGAAACTATTATAACAGAAACTTACAAAATACACAACGATATATACCTCATACTTTAGAAACAAGATTAGCTGCGGTAAAAACATATAGAAATAAAAACTCTATTAGCTTTATCTGTAGTACGTTACAAAGTTTCTAAAGCATCTTTAAT
>CAKMQF010000025.1 GCA_927911745.1 uncultured Gemella sp. | reverse complement strand
CTTTCTCCATTTTTAGGGATTATTTTCAAATTTTTTCAACTTTAGTTTATTTTAATTATAGTCTAAAGTTCATGTAAGGTAGGAGATATATAATATAAATATAACAAAACTTAATAATATTTTTTTTCATAATATATGGCTCATCGAAAGATGGGCCTTTCTCCATTTTTAGGGGTGTTTATATTTTGATTGGTGGAGTATATGAGGAAGATTAATTTATAACACTTTATGTGGGTAATTTTTTGTACAGGTAATGTGATATAATAAATTTAAATGGAGGTGGATATTATGAATTTAGAAATTATTTTTGAAGTATTGCCAATGATATTCTGTATTTTTTACTTGATAGTATTTGGAATATCTAGACAGATGATTAAAAAAGAGAAGATACTTTTAACAAAGTTATCAGATGAAGAGATAGGGCATTTTAGTACTAAGGAGACCAACACGAAAATATTCTGGATGGTAAATCTAGGAACAGCTATTCTATGTTGTATCTATCTACTTATTTCGATTGTAAATAAAGGGCTACTGATAGGAGTCTTTGGAGAAACTCTAAATAAGGTAATAAATTCTATTATTATTGTTATTATATTATTACCATATTTAATGGAACGTATTAATGTTATTCGTCGCTATAATAAGATAAAACAAAGGATAGAGAATAAATAGTCCTCTATGATTTCAGATCGAAATTTAATAAAAATTTAAGACAATTGGTAAAATATTTATCGATTGTCTATTTCATGAAATCAAATTATTGACAATTGTAGACTATAAGAGTAAAATTAACATATTAGTATTTAAAAAATTACTAATAAGTTTTTTAATAAGATAATAGTCAAAAGTTTTTACTGATTTAGATTGAGTTTCTTTGTTTATATTAATAAAAATAAATGAATTATAAAATTATATTAGAGGAAATGAAATAAATGTAAATGGAAAAAACAATTAAATCTTGTGATTTAGAGTCTGTTTATAATTATATGGATACTAATTATGGCTATAAGATAGGGAGTGATTATAAGTGAATAGTCTGTTGAAAAAACGCAAGTATGTTTTCTAGAAAAAAGATGAAAACAACTCATTATATGAGTACTATGCTAGAAAAAATGGTTTGCAAGGCAAATCATTATTAATATTAAGTTGTCTTTACTATACAAAAAATGGGATAACTCAAAACACTATTTGTGAAAAAACCTATTCTACGAAACAAGTAGTTAGCGTCAGCTATAAAGACTTTTTAAGAATAAAAGATATATTTTATTTTGAGGAGAAAGAAAAAGACAGGCGAGAAAAATAGTTAAATTAACAAAAGAAGGTTACTTATATGCATCAAAAATTTTGGATCCACTTAGAAAGGCTGAAGAAAAAGCACTAGGTAAACTTTCAAGTGAACAACAAGAATTATTTATCGAATATTATACGATATTTAACGATAATATGAAGTTGAATATTGAAAAACTTGTTTTGAAAGGAGAATTTTAAAAATGATTAAATACAACAATGTTTCATTATGTTGTTCCACAAATGGTTTAATACTTGACGGATTGAATTTTGAAATACAAGAAGGAGAGTTTTTTGTTCTTGTAGGACCAAGTGGAAGTGGAAAAACAACAACATTAAAATTAATAAATAGATTGATAGAACAAACTGATGGTGATATTTATTTTGAAGATAAGAGATTGAAAGACTATGATTTAAGAGAATTAAGGCTTAAAACTGGCTATGTTCTTCAACAAATTGCACTATTTCCGAATCTTACGGTTGCAGAAAATATTGCGTTAATTCCAGAAATGAAAAACTTTGATAAAAAAGAAATTAAAGAAAAGACGGAGGATTTACTTCAAAAAGTAGGATTGGATCCAAAACATTATATGAATCGTCTTCCTAAGGAACTTTCTGGAGGGGAAAAACAACGTGTAGGAATACTACGTGCAATTATCGCTAATCCTAAAATTCTACTGATGGATGAACCATTTTCTGCATTAGATCCTATTAGTAAAGTTCAACTTCAAGATTTAATAAAACAACTACATGATGAGTATAAAAGAACAACAGTTTTTGTAACTCACGATATGGATGAAGCGATGAAACTTGCTGATAGAATTTGTGTTTTAAAAGAAGGTAAAGTAGTTCAAATTGCTACACCAGAAGTACTAAAAGAAAATCCTGTGGATGACTTTGTTCGTGAATTTTTTGCAAGGGGGAATAAATAATGAATTTAGTAAGTACATTTTTAGAAAGAAAAAGTGATTGGATAACTGGCTTATATGAACATCTTCAAATTTCATTATTATCACTTATTATTGCAATTTTTATAGCAGTTCCGTTAGGGGTAATTATTTCAGGAAATAAAAAGACAAGTGAATGGTTCTTACAAATTACGGGTATCTTCCAAACTATTCCTTCTCTTGCATTACTAGGTTTATTTATTCCGTTTACGGGTATAGGGACATTACCAGCAGTCGTGGCATTGGTAATATATGCAATATTTCCAATACTACAAAGTACGATTACTGGATTATCGGAGATTGATCCATCGCTAGAAGAAGCTGCAACAGCCTTTGGTATGACAAAACTAGAGAAGTTGAAAAAATTTAAACTTGCACTGGCTATGCCAATACTTATGAGTGGTGTTAGAACTGCGAGTATTATGATAATTGGTACAGCAACTCTTGCCGCTTTAATAGGAGCAGGGGGATTAGGTTCATTTATCTTACTAGGAATAGATAGAAATAACTCAGCATTAATTTTAATTGGAGCTATTTCATCTGCAATATTAGCGATTCTATTTGGATTATTAATTAAATTTTTACAAGATAAAAAACCGAAAACTATTTTAGCTTCATTACTTGCAGCTGTAGTTGCTTTAACTATCAGTTTCCTTCCAATTGGAAAAAATGTCTAATGATAAACTAATAATAGCTGGTAAAATAGGAGCAGAACCTGAGATATTAATAAATATGTATAAACTTTTAATAGAAGATGAGACTAATATTGATGTTGAGGTTAAACCTAATTTTGGTAAAACAAGCTTCTTATATGAGGCGTTAAAAGGTAAAAGTATTGATATTTATCCAGAATTTACAGGTACAGTTACTACAACATTATTAAAAACACCTCAGACTGTTGCTTCTAATGATCCTGATGAGGTTTATGAAGTTGCTAAAAATAAAATTTTTGAACAAGACAATCTTGTGTACCTAAAACCTACAAAATTTCAGGATACTTATGCTTTAGCCGTAACAGAAGATTTTGCAAATAAAAATAAATTAAATAACATTTCAGATATAAAATTAGTAGAAAATTCTTCAAAAGTTGGATTCTCATTAGAATTCAATGATAGAGAAGATGGTGGTATAGGACTTAAAAATCTTTATCACTTGAATCTTAATGTTAAAACTATGGAAATAGCGTTAAAATATCAAGCTATTTCAAATGGTGATGTAAATATTATCGATGTATTCTCAACGGATAGTAAAATAATAACTAATAAGCTTAAATTATTAAATGATGATAGACATTTATTCCCACCATATCAAGGGGCACCGTTATTAAGGGAAGAGACATTGAAAAAACATCCTGAACTTGAAAAAATCTTAAATAAACTTGCTGGAAAAATAACAGAAAAAGAAATGACTGAAATGAACTACAAAGTAGATATTGAAGGTAAACCTGCATATGATGTAGCAAAAGAATATCTACAAAAAGAAGGATTAATTAAAAAATAACGTAGTATCTTAGTTGAAAATAAAAATTCTCAAGCCTTATGGTTTGGGAATTTTTTTCTTTCTAACATTTCATTTTTTATGTGATTTTTGATAAAATTACATCAGTGGATAAACTTAAAAACATAAGAAAATTCTTAAGTTAGTTACTCGTGTGTTTTCTTATGATGTTTAATTCTTTATTATTCACCGATATAACAAGGTTTTTTTGATTTTTTTTATGGTGTTGTTTAGAGTTATTGTTAAGGTTTTGAATTATTTTTTTATCTCTCAAGTCTTCATTCTTGATTTTTTTTATCTTTAATTGTATTATGGAATAATATGCTATTAAGAAAACTTTATTCTTCATGTGATAAATTCTTTTTAAAAAGTAATCGATATTGTAAATTTTTATCGTACTTATTACAGTAATAAAAATACATGATAAGGTTGTAGCTGGATATTGAAAAGATAAGAAAACACGAGGGAGGCTGACTCAAAAGTCCTAAATTTTAAAAAGAGTGTATATGATAATTCATAGACGCAGTGGTTTATTGATATCTAAATTCGCTTTATGAAAGCTTTTTAGATATCTAATAAACTGTGCGGGGGTGACTCGACAAATCTTGTTTGATGTGTACCCAAAATTCTGGACACATATATTTAGTTTAGACAAGTGGATGTTATCCTGTATGTACATGGTGACTATCCATTTTG
>CAKMQF010000024.1 GCA_927911745.1 uncultured Gemella sp. | reverse complement strand
GTATTTTTATGACTAAATATAATTTTGAATTTAAAAAGAAAGTCGTACTAGAGTATATAAATGAAAACATAAGCATAAGATCGTTAGCGAAAAAGTATGATATAAAATCTCATAATAATATTGAAATTTGGGTTGCCAAATATAAGAAATATGGAGATGAAGGATTATATCGTTCAAGAAAAAATGAAGAGTATCCTTTCGAAAAAAAGATATATGTTGTAGAATTATACTTAACAAGTGAACTCTCATACAATGACTTAGCTTTACAAGAAGGTATAAATAATCCAGCACTTATTTGTAACTGGGTTAATCGCTTTAGAGTAGCTGGTCCTGATGCATTGAGAGAACGAAGGAAAAGGTCGGAAAATCTTAATTGGCTAAATCAACTAAAAAGTTAAGTAAAGAAACAACAAGTCAAACCACAAATGATAATATATCTAAAGAATATGTAAAAGAATTAGAAGATCAATTACTACAACTAAGGATAGAAAATGCATTTTTAAAAGAAGCGAGGAGACTGCGTTTAGCGGAAGAAGCAGAAATGAAAAGAAGGCGCGAATTATAAGCAGTCTCCGAGGAGAATTCATACTTAAAGACCTTCTTTTATATGCGAAAATGCCAAAAGCAACATATATGTACTGGCAGAAGAGATTCGATAGAGTTAATCCAGATAAAGAAATTGAAGAGAAAATATTAGAAATAAGAAAGAATAACAAAGATTATGGTTATAGACGTATATATGGTGCGTTACGTAATTTAGGATATATTATAAACAAAAAGAAAGTTCAAAGAATTATACAAAAATTAGGCTTACAGGTTACATCATTCACTAGAAAAAGTAGAAAATACAATTCATATAAAGGGAAAATTGGAAAAACAGCTAAGAATAGAATTAGAAGACGGTTCAATACTAATATTCCACATCAAAAAATCACTACAGACACAACTGAATTTAAATATTATGAAGTTAGTGAGAGAGGTAAATTAGTAGTAAAGAAACTTTATTTAGATCCATTTATGGATATGTATAATGGTGAGATAATAAGCTATAGTATAAGTGAGAGCCCATCAGCTAAAAATATAATGGATGCACTAGAAGAAGCTATTAAAGTCACAGCTAAATCCCCTTATAGGAGAACTTTCCACTCTGATCAAGGATGGGCTTATCAAATGAAGGCATACTCGAAAAGGTTAAAAGAAGAACGTATTTACCAAAGTATGTCTAGAAAAGCAAATTGTTTGGATAATTCAGTAATGGAGAATTTCTTCGGAATATTAAAACAAGAGATATACTATGGAACAACATATAATAGTTATAGGGAACTGAAATTAGCTATTGAAAAAATATATAAAATACTATAATGAAGAGAGAATAAAAGAGAAACTAGGATGGTTAAGTCCTAAGCAATATAGAATAAAAACATATGACTGTATAAAATATAAAAAAAGATAGTGTAGCAGTCATTATAACTACTACGCTATCCTAAGTCTAACTTTTTGGGGTCAGATCAGCTTATGTCTTTATTATGTTGAATTAATCTCTTTGTGTTATAATAAGATAGATAATAAATATAAATGAGGTATTGAAAAAATGGTAAAAGTGTTATTTGTCTGTTTAGGAAATATCTGTCGTTCACCTATGGCAGAAGCAATATTTAGAGATATGGTAGAAAAAGAAGGTTTAAGTGAAAAAATACTGATTGATTCAGCTGCAACAAGTAGTTGGGAACACGGTAATCCAGTTCACAGTGGAACTAGAAAAGAACTTGCTAAAGTTGGTATAGGGGTAGAAGGGATGTATTCTCGTATCCTAAACGATAATGACCTAGATGCAGATTATATCGTAGGAATGGATGACAGCAATATAGAAAATATTAAAAAATTTATTGCAGGTAGAGAAACAGGAGAGGTTAAGAAATTATTAGAGTATGCAGGAGAAGATAGAATTATCGATGATCCGTGGTATACAGGAGATTTCAAAACAACATTCAATGATGTAACTAAAGGATGTACGGCTTTATTAGATAAAATCAAGAAAGATAATCTTTAATAGGGTAAAATAGGATATGTACTAATATTAAATTACATGCAAGAAGGAAATGGAGTAGGAAAAGTTTTGAAGAGCTCGACAAGAAGCTACTAAGGCAATTATTGATTTCGTAAGAGAAAGTATTTAAGGAGAAAATCATGATAAACATTAGAACGGTTGAACTAGAAGATGCCGAAAAATTAGTAAATATTTATAGACCATACGTAGAACATACAGCCATTACTTTTGATTACACAGTACCTAGTGTACATGAGTTTGAAGAGAAAATTTCGAAAGCTATACAAAGATATCCGTTTTTAGTAGCAACAGAAGGAAATGACATACTAGGATACGCCTATGCTAGTGAGTTTTATCCAAAAGATGCATACAAATGGACAGCTGAGATTACAATCTATCTAGATGAAAAAGCTCGTGGTAAAGGTGTTGGAGAGAAGTTGTATTCTGAACTTGAAAAACAACTTTATGACAGAGGAATATGTAGATTGACGTCATGTATTGCCTATCCAGACGAAGGAAGTATTTCTTTCCATGAAAAAAGAGGGTTTAGAAAAGTAGCTCACTTTGAGAAAGTAGGTTATAAATTTAATCGTTGGTATGATGTAGTTTGGTATCAAAAAGATATTAGAGAAAATATTGAATAGAAGAAAACCCCACAAGAAAATGAAAAGTCTTGTGGGGTTTAGTTTTTATTATGACACTTTTTGAGCAAGTATCATAGCATATGGATAAGGAGAAGCTGTGATATTTTCTTCATATTTTATTATTCTCCAGTCTTCGTAATACTCTTTTAGTTCTCCTTCAATAAATGTAAATGGGAATGGTGTTAGTGGACAGCCTTGTTTTGTCGCGTTTAATGCACTAACTATTAAATTAAAACCGTTTTGGTTTGTTTGTTGTTTTATGTTAGTAATAATACTTTGAATTCTTGTTGGATTCAAATACATAAAAACATCAGTGGAGAAGATAAAGTCATAACTATCTTTAATGTTAGCCTCTGTTATATCGTATTTAAATACATTAAGATTTAATTTTTCTTTAATTGAAATATCAGCAAGATCTTGTAAAAATTTAGCATTAATATCAACTGCTGTAATATTAAAATCTAATGATGAGAGATATAAAGAATTTTTTCCTTGACCTGCACCAAGATCTAATGTTTTACATGGCTCTATAAATTTTGTTGCTTTAACAACCTCAAGATGAGGATAATTAAAATTATATTTATTATAGAAATAGTCTTCACGCGAACAATAAAATTCTAGATTAAATTGTAAATCCGTAGAGTTAGGTGTAATTTTAAAAACACTGAGAGGTTCAATAAGTTCAACTTCACTTTTGGGATTTAGTGAATATTGTCTAATAATTTCATTTTCTAAATTAAGAAAAGCAAATTTCATTTTACCTTTTATGATTGTTAATTTTGTCCAAACACCATCTTCTGTGAAAAATCCCTCTTTATAAATTTTTGGTAAAGAGAGAGCAGTAAGCTTAGATGTGCTTTTAAAACAAAGCAAGTTATTTTCCATATGCTACTCCTTTCTGGATAATTTACTAACATTATATCACGTGAAAAGCTTGATTAAAATGATAACCGAAAGAAAAAATAAATAAAAGTAAAATAGTAGAAAAAGAGATTAGTATAGTTGGAAGATTGCTATTTACAATGTTGTAATTTTGCATTATTATAGAAATAAGAGATAAATAAAGTAGGTGTTTTTATGAGAACAATAGTAATTTCAGATATTCATGGTAGCTTTTATACGATGAAGAAACTATTAGATGAAATAAATTTCAATAGTAAGAATGATAAACTCATTTGTTTAGGTGATATGTGTGACAGGGGAAAGAATACAAAGTTGGTTTGGGAGTTTTTCTATAACCTTCAACAGGAAAATCCTCAGCATGTAGTGCTATTAGGAAATCATGAAGATATGTTTAACCTAGCGATAAAAGAGGCTAGATATAGTAATAATCTTTCTGCAAGACAAGATCATTATTTTAGGAATAGTGGATTAACAACATTGCAATCATTCTATCCGAAAGCTACAGTAGAAACAAGAGGTATTTATTTTAAAAAATTTGCTGATGAATATAAGCATTTGAGAAAATGGATAAAGAACCTTCCAACAAGGTATGAAAGTTCAGATTACTATTTTATTCATGCCGGGGTAGATTTCACGAAGAATTTTTGGAATCAAACGCATAGAGATATGATTTGGATAAGAGAACCATTTTTAAGCAGTAATGAAAAATATAATAAAAAGGTGTTTCATGGACATAGCCCTGTAAAAGAAGAACCATATTACGAAGAAAAAAGCAATAGAATAAATATAGATGGAGGTTGTGTTTACGGAGGAAAATTAAATATAGTAGTAATAGAAGAAGGGAATTTAAAGGTAAAACAAAGTTCTATTCTAAAAGAAGATATTTATGAGAAATAAAAAAGGAGAGGATACAAAAATCTTTAATTTTAAAAAAAGTATATATTATAACTCATAGATGTAGTGGTTTATTAATATATAAATTCGCTTTATAAAAGCTTTTGGATATCTAATAACTGAGAGGGAGTGACTCAACAAAATCGAGATTTGAGAGTTACTCCCTCTTTTTATACAAAAAAAAGAACCGAGCACTTTTGTCTCGGTCTCTTATAGAAAAGGAAGTTTATGAAGTTTATAACTATTTACTAGTTATGGATTAATTATAATCTTTGAACCTTAAATATACTTTAAATTTAGTTTTAAATTTTCAGTTGTGAATATTTATAAAATGCTTATTTAGTAAGCTTTTTGAAGGCTATTAATACTTTAAAGATAAAATTCTTATTTTAAGTAAGTATCAAAACTAAAGAAACTAAAATTACATAAACGTTTCCAAATATTTCTAAAATGTTACAAAATGTATTTTGTATTACAAAATTGAAAATCTATTGATTATGATTTAGAAAATGAATTATAATATAGGAGAAGTAATTATTAAAGAATTATTAATAAGGAGAAAATACCTATGAGAAAACAGGGATTAAAATTAACTGGTAAGGTTCTAGCGGGACTAGTGTTATTTTCAGGAATAACTGCAGTACCTACTAAAGCTATTGATGTACAACCAGCCGCAGTAGATGTAAATGTGAAAAATGTAAAAGCAAGTGTATATGAAAAAGAAGGACACTTCTATGCTAAATTAGTAGCCGATAAAGAAGTAGCGAATGTTGTAGCGCGTATTACAACTGAAAACAAAGCTCAATTTTAATTAAAAGAGATATTATCAAAGCTGGAGAAGAAGTTGTTGTTGAATTAGATATGAAAGCACAAGTTCCAACTAGAAAATTACCTCATACAGGCGTGAAGAAAGAATCATTTAATACTGCAACTGAGTTAGCAGGGCATACTTTCAAAATTGCTGTAAGCTATGAAGTAGCTACAGATGAAGTGAAAGCTCAACAAAAAGCTAACAATGATCAAAAAAAATAAAATAAAAAGAAGAAAAAAATGAATAAACCAACAAATAGTTCCAAGTATTACTGATCTGAAAAAAGATCCAAATGCTAAAGCGGAACAACCAAAACCTTCAGCACCAGCTACAGAAACTAAAAAGCCAGCTGAAACTGCTAAACCTGCAGAACAACCGAAAACTGCAGATACTGTAAAACAAGCTGAAACACCAAAAACTAGTGAAACAGTAGCTAAACCAAATACTGGAGCAAATGTAGTTCCATCAGATAAACCAGGAGTATTGAACACAGTTGCTACACCAGGTGAATCAAGATTTAGAAGTGTTATGTTAAATAACTCAAAAACAGAAGCAAAAAACTGAAACAAAAATCAGAAATAAAAACTGAAGCTACTAAACAAACTACTCAAGCAGCAACTACAACACCAGTTGCTGGAAGTAAAGAAGAACAAATTAAACAATCATTTATCAGACAATTAAATCAATTGCGTGGTAACAACAATAAAAAACCATTAGCAGAAAATGCAGCATTAAATACAGCAACGGCAGCTCGTGCTAACTACGTGGCAAATAATGGTGGAGTGCATGCGGGAGTTCATGGATTAGGAACTAATCTAGAGCAAGAAGCTGCTAGAAATGCAGGTTTCCCAGGTGCGAATAATATCTTGTACAATGTAGTTCAAGTAGGAGATTCTGGAACGGTAGATCAAATTGCTTATAATTTATTAAAAGAATTATTCACTGAAGAACATAATGTAACGCCAGCTCATAAATACGGACACAGAAATACACTTCTTTCAAACACTTCATCACTAGTGGGTGTAGGAGTTAAAATAGTTAATGGTCAAGTATTCTTAGTACAACATCAAGATAATACAGGGTGGTATAATGGTTCAACTCCAACTCCTGGAAAATTCTTAGACGGTAACTCTTATATTTAATAATTAATTTGAATATTTATTAACAGCTAATTAAGTAATCTTAGTTAGCTGTTTTTTATATTACAAGTTTGTTATTTTTATTAATAGCATTATGATGAGAATTTTGTTAAGTAAATAATTTAAGAAATTCGGAATAACTAGCTTCTCAATGTATCGTGCAGGTGATGATGACGGAACTGGGCATGGACATGGAACAGGTATGTCGGTTGACTTTATGGTTCCAGTAGGTTCAGCACAAGGAGATCAACTTGCAGAGTACTTGACTAAAAATATGAATGAATTAGGTGTATATTATATTATTTGGAAACAAAGATTCTATATGCCACAATATAATATGTATGGTCCAGCGAATACATGGAATTTAATGCCGGATCGTGGTGGTGTAACTGCTAATCACTATGATCACGTACACGTGAGTTTTGTAAAATAAAATATAAAAAATTATAGACAACTAACAGATGAAATTGATTCTAAGTTAGTTGTCTATTTTTACATTAAATAACTAAATAATACTTTTAAAAAATGTTCTGAAGTAGTATAATTATAGGTAAGTAGTATTATAACACAGGAGGTAAATATGTCAGAGAAAAAAATGAACATGATAGTTTGCGGAGGGTGAAACTCGAAAATAGGGCCGGGGGCCTTATCAGATATATTAAGAGATCTTCCTAAAAAAGAAGATAAAAATTTAATAGTAGGATATGAATCTTCAGATGATGCAGCTGTTTATAAAATATCTGAAGATAAGGCGATTATTCAAACTTTAGATTTCTTTACAACAATGATTAATGATCCATATTTATATGGGCAGATTGCAGCTACTAATGCGCTAAGTGATGTGTATGCAATGGGGGGAGAAGTTATTTCAGCTCTAAACATCGTTGCCTTTCCAGAAAATATGGACTTAGAAATATTACATCAAATATTAAAAGGTGGAGCTGAGAAAGTTCATGAAGCAGGGGGAGTGCTTGCTGGAGGTCACTCTATTCATGATGCTACACCAAAATATGGTTTATCAGTAACAGGAGTTGTTCATCCTGATAAAATATTACAAAACAACAATTGTAAAGTAGGGGATTTACTAATAGTAACAAAACCTTTAGGTGTAAGTATTATTAATACAGCTCACATGGTTAAAGAGTGTTCTGAAGAAGCATTTTCTCAAAGTGTTAAACAAATGACAACACTTAATAAATACTCTGCTCAAATGATGAAAGATTTCAACGTAAATAGTTGCACAGATATCACAGGATTTGGTTTCCTAGGACATCTTGTAGAGATGTTAGATGGTAAACATTCTGCAGAAGTATATACAAAAGACATTCCGTATATTGAAGAAGCATATAAATGTGCCAATGAATTTGTTATTACTGCAGGAGGACAATTAAACAGAACGTTTGTTGAGCCAAATGTAGAATATCAGGTTAAAGACTTTGCATTAGAAGAAATCATGTATGATCCACAAACTTCAGGTGGGTTATTAATAAGCTTACCAGAGGATGAAGCACATGAATTATTAGAAAAACTTAATACTCTTGAAATCAAGAGTGCTATCGTAGGAAAAGTTATAGAAAAACAAGAAAAAGCAGTTATCGTTAAATAGAACTGTTATAAAAGGAGAATATAAGTATGAAAAAAGAAATTCTAGACGCACAAGGTTTAGCTTGTCCAATGCCAGTTATTCAAACAAAAAAATTATTAGTTGAAAATGATGTGGTAGATACAATCGTAGATAATGTGATTGCTACACAAAATTTAGAAAAAATGGCAACTCAACTAGGATATAACTTTGCGGTAAAAGAGGAAGCAAAAGATAAATACATCGTTACAATCTCTAAGGAGAGGTTACTGAAGGTGTAGTTGTTGATACATTATGTGATACATGTGTTGTACCTGTAACTCAAGCTATACGTGTATTAGAAAAAGAAACAAAAGTCACGTTATTAGTAAAAACTGAAGACAGTGTTGAAAGTCTTAGAAAATTTGCCGATAAAAATAGTTATGAATTTAAAGTTTCTGATATTGAAGGTGGCTTTAAAGTAGAAATTACTAAAGAAGAAGCACCGCAATTAGAAGTTGCTCCAGTTGTTAAGGATGATAGCTACATTGTTGTAATTAACAAAGATCAAATGGGACATGGTAGTGAAGAGCTAGGTAAAAGATTAATAAAAGCTTATCTATATGCTTTAGGGGAACAAGAAGTATTACCTAAAAAATTATTTTCTACAATAATGGAGGAGTTTTAGTAGATAAAACTCGTAGTCATGTAATTGAAGAATTAAAAACACTAGAAGACGCTGGTGTAGAAATAGTTTGTTGTGGAGCATGTATTGACTATCATAAGATTGACTTAGCAGTTGGTAATCCAACAAACATGTACTTCATCGTAGAAGATATGAGAAAAGCGAACAAAGTAATTCAACCATAGGAGGAAATAGCGTGGAAGAAGGTTTAATTGTTTTTAATAGTACGCATGATTCGATAAAGGCTGATAACATTTGTTTAGAAAGAAAACTTGCAGCATCATTAATCCCTACGCACCCATCAATAAGTGTAGGATGTGGTTTTATGCTAAAAACAGCATGGGATAATTTTGATAACATTGTAAGAATGTTACAGGAAGAAAATATTGAATATCGTGGATTATACTATTCTAAAAAAACTGGAATCAAGAGAGCAATAAAAGAATTAGAAGATTATAAAATTAAATAAAATTTTGAATAGAGATTAACATAGAGAAAGTTTAAAATGTTTGATTTAATTTTCTTAAATAATCTCTATTCTTAATATAGTGTAAAGGTGAAATATATGAATAACAATGTAATTATTGGTACGGCAGGGCACATCGATCATGGTAAGACTACGTTGATCAAGGCTCTGAGCGGAATTGAGACAGATACTACTCAAGAAGAAAAAGACAGGGGGATGTCTATTAATCTTGGGTTCGCATATTTTGATCTACCGAGTGGAAAAAGATGTGGAGTTGTTGATGTTCCCGGCCATGAGAGGTTTATTAAAAAATATGCTTGCTGGAGTTAGTGGTATAAACTTAGTTTTACTACTAGTTGATTCTAGAGAAGGAATCATGCCACAAACTAAAGAACATATTGATATTTTAACGTTATTAGGGATAGAAAATTATATTATCGTAATGACGAAAATAGATTTAGTTGAAGAAGAATATAGAGAATTAGTAAAAGAAGATATTCAAGAATTTATCTCAGGTACAGTTCTTGAAAATTCTCCAATAATTGAAGTTGATTCAATTAGTAAAAAAGGACTTGATACATTATTAGCTACAATCGATAAGAAAACAGAAGATATCGTTGCTAAAAATGTTGAGAAAAATGCTAGAATTAACATCGACCGTTCATTCCAAGTAAAAGGATTTGGAACAGTTGTAACAGGGACTCTTACAGAAGGTATTATAAATGTAGGGGATGAATTAGTAATTTATCCAAAAGAAGTAAAAGCAAAAGTTAGGAATATTCAAGTTCACTCAAAAGATGTAGAAACTGCCTATGCAGGTCAAAGAACAGCTATAAATTTAGCGAATATTAAGTTTGATGATGTAAAACGTGGTGATACATTAGCCACTGCAGGTTCATTAACAAAAACATATATGCTTGATACTGAAATCAAACTAATAAATGATGAGAGAGCAAATCTTGAATTATGGGATAGAGTACGTGTTTATATCGGTACTGAGGAAGTAATGGCACGTGTTGTGCCACTTGGGACAGATTTATTAAAAGCTGGAGAAAGTAGTTTTGCGCAGCTTCGACTTGAAGAAGAAATTGCTGTTAAAAACTATGATAAATTCATTATCCGTACATACTCACCTATGATCACAATAGGTGGAGGGGTAATATTAGATGCTAATCCTAGAAAACACAGTAGATTTAACGAAGAAATCTTAGAAAAACTGAAAGTTCAGCTTGAAGGTAATACAACTGATTTAATTGCTAACTATTTATTATCGCATACTGATTACTTAAATTCTAAAGAGAATATTTTAAAAGAACTTCAACTTCCTAAAGAAGAGGTTGAGGAATCACTAACACAATTAGTAGAAAACACTACAGTCTATGAAACAAAATTAGGTTATATTCATAAGAAAAAATATGATGAAGTGTTAGAAAAACTGAAGAAATTATTAAGTGACTACCACAATAGATATAAATTAAAAGTAGGTATCCCTAAGATTGAAGTGCTTTCTAAGTTTAAGATTTCTCAAAAAGAAATGCTAGAGTTATTAGACTTATTCATACTAAATAACGAAATTCGCTTAGAAGGTAATTTCGTTGCGGAAAAAGATTTCGAAGTTAACTATGATAAGAAACAACTGGCAGAAAAAGAAAGAATAGAAAAAGCATTATTAGATGGAGGATTCACACCTCCAAGTGTTAAAGAACTAACAAATGGAGAAAAACCAAAGGTTGAGTTGTTAGAATCTCTTATAGATAATACGGTAGTAAGATTAGATGCTGATTTAGTTTTACATGAAAAAGTATTTAAAGATGCTGTTCAAAAAGTAGAGGAACATTGTAAGAAAAATAATCAAATTGGATTAGCAGAATTCAGAGATATGACAGGTTCTAGCAGAAAGTACTCTATGGCTATTTTAGAGTATATGGATAAAATTGGCATAACTAGACGTTTAGAAAATTATAGAGTTTTAGTTAAGAAATAAATATTGAAGGGAACTAGGTTGTTTATAACTTAGACAGGGTAAGTAATATGAGTTATTATTTTGATTACGGTGCAACATCACTGAAAAAACCAAAAGAAGTAGCTGATAAAGTCTATGAGGTATTGTCATCGGCAAAGTATGCAAATGCTTCAAGAGGTAGTTATTATGAAGCGAATAATGCATTCCGTGAAGTTTTTGAAGCGAGAAGTGCCGTTGCAAAATTTTTCGGTATGAAGGAAGAAGATAGGGTTGTCTTTACTAGTAATTCTACAGAAAGTTTAAATATTGCGATTTTAGGACTGTTAGAAAAAGAAGATCACGTTATTAACGACTTCTATGGAGCATAATTCAGTTTTAAGGCCGATATATTTAGCACATGAAACAATAGGGTGTGAATATACTATTGTTAAAGCTGGTAAAACGGGATTAATCGATTATGACGAACTAGAAAAAGCTATTAAACCTAATACTAAGATGATAGCCATCACACATAGTTCTAACGTAACAGGAAGTATAGTGGATTTAGAAAAAGTTGTAGATATTTGTAAAAGACATAATATTATTTCAGTTGTAGATGCTTCGCAAACAGCAGGAGTAGTACCTATTAATATGGATGAATTGGGAATAGACGTATTATGTTTTACTGGACACAAAAGTTTATATGGGCCGCAAGGAATCGGTGGTCTATGTGTGAGACTTAAAGAACCAGAAATTAAGAGATTTAAAGTCGGTGGAAGTGGTGTTAGAACATTCGATGAGAAACACCCTGGGGAATATCCACTGCGTTTAGAAGCGGGTACTTTGAATACTTCTGGAATCCTAGGTTTACATGAGGGAATAAAATATATAAATAAGCATGGAATTGAAAATCTTTATAAAAAACAAATCGGCTTTGCTGATAGATTCTATAATGAATTAAAAGACTTAGAGTGTTTAGAGTTTTATGGGGATTTTACAAAGGATCGTACTGCGGTAGTAGCATTAAACTTCAAAGGAATATCAGCTTCAGATGTTGCAGATGTTCTTGCTGAAGAATACGATATTGCAGTTAGACCTGGAGCACATTGTGCACCTTTAATGCATGAAGTATTGGGAACAAAAGAACAAGGGATAGTAAGGTTCTCATTTTCAAGTATGAATACAGATGAGGAAGTAGACTACGCTATTAACGCTATAAAAACATTAGCAAAAGAGATTTAGGAGAAATATTATGTCAAAACAATTATTATCACAAATTCCTGCAATAAATAAGATTTTATTATTAGGTGAAGTGAAATCATTAATTCAAGAGTATAGTGAAGTTGCTGTGAAATCAGCGATAAAAAACTATATTGATGAAATCAAACAAGAAATATTAAACGAAGAATTACATGAAGTTCCAAGTTTAGAAAATATTGTAGAAGAAGTTAAACAAATAGTGAAGAGTGAAGACAAGAATTCTTTACGTCGAGTTATTAATGCAACTGGAACAATTTTACACACAAACTTAGGACGTAGTTTACTAAGTCAGAAGATTAAAGAAAACATTGAAAGTGTAGCATTTAACTATTCTAACCTTGAGTTTGATATTGATAATAAAAAACGTGGTAGTCGTTATGTTCATCTTATCGATATTATCAAAAAATTAACAGGTGCAGAAGACGTACTTGTTGTTAATAACAACGCAGCAGCGGTATTATTAACATTAAATACTCTAGTTAAAGATAAAGAAATAGTAGTTTCTCGTGGAGAACTAGTAGAAATCGGTGGAGCATTTAGAATTCCTGAGATTATTAAATTAAGTGGTGGTACTCCTGTCGAAGTAGGGACTACTAATAAAACGCACTTAAAAGACTACGAGAACGCAATTACTGACAACACAGGAGCATTACTAAAAGTTCATACTAGTAACTATAAGATTGTAGGATTTACTAAAGAAGTATCTAATGAAGAAATTTCTTATCTTGCTCGTGAAAATGAACTGGTATCGATAAATGACTTAGGAAGCGGTCAGTTCGTAGATTTCTCTAGATTTGGCTTACCTTATGAACCAACTGTAAAGGAAGTGCTTGATAGTGGTATCGATATTGTAACATTTAGTGGTGATAAACTTCTTGGAGGACCACAGGCAGGTATTATTGTTGGTAAAAAAGAATATATCGAACAAATGAAGAAGAACCAACTTACTCGTGCGTTACGTGTAGATAAGATGACTCTAGCTGCTCTAGAAGCTACATTGAAATTATATCTAGATGAAAAAGAAGCGTTAGAACACATTCCTACATTACACATGATTTCATTATCAAAAGAACGTTTATTTGCTAAAGCAGACGTATTTAAAACAAGACTTAGTGACCTAGACTTCAAGATTACAATAGCTGAAGACAAAGCAGAAGTAGGTGGAGGAAGCTATCCAGCAAGCTATCTAGATAGTGTTGTAGTTAAATTAGAGCACCCAAGGCTAAGTGCAACAGATATTGAACGTCGCTTATTAGAAGTAGAAATTCCAATCATTACACGTATTAAAGATAACGAGCTTATCTTTGATATGAGAACACTTCGTACTAGAGAGTTCGACTTAGTTAAACAAGCATTAATAGAAGTTGCGAAGTAAAGATAGAATTTAAATTGCAGTAAGTTGCACATTAAATAATATTTGATAAAATCAGAAGGTGAGTATATGTTCAGAGAAATAAATATAGAAGATGCACAAGAAGTTGCAGAAATCTGTAAAGCAGCATTAGGTTACGATGTAGATGTTGAAAACGTGAAAAGACAAATAGAGAAACTAACTAATGACAAGAAACAGCATATTATTATCGGTTATGAAGATGAAAATACAAGAAAGATTATAGGATTTGTTCATGCTCAAATGTATGAAAGTTTCTATAGTGATCTAGGATTAAATATTTTAGGACTTGCTGTTAATCCTGATTTTCAAGGCAAGGGAATAGGTAGGAAACTTATGAATAAGTTAGGAAACTATGCCGTAGATAATAATATTAGCTTTATTAGGTTAAATTCTGCCATGAAACGTGAAGATGCGCATAATTTCTATGAACATATCGGTTATACCTGTGATAAAGTTCAAAAAAGATTTATAAAGGTATTTGAGTAAGGATGTTGAAACAGAAGTTTTGATGTTTTAGCTCACTTGTAGAGAGTTTAAAAAAGATTTATATAATTAAAGGTAGTTATTATTTCCTAGGAAATCCTTGGAGATACTGATTAAGTTTGATTGTATAGATCTTTCTTTTTCCTTAATTTTCTTCAACTTGTTTGTACAAAAAAAGTATGATAGTATAAAGTAGACTTATATAAAGAAGAGGTAGAAGGAATGGAGTTTAGTAAAGAATACAATGAAATCGATGGATTGTTAGTTTTGACAAGTCCACTTCACCACGATGATAGAGGATATTTTTTAGAAAATTGGAAGAAAAATGATTTAATAAAATTTGGAGTACCAGAAAATTTCTTTGATAATGACCTGCAAAACAATGTTTCAGTGTCGAATAAAGGGACTCTAAGGGGCATGCACTGTCAAGGATGGGCGAAGTTAATGACTGTTGCATGGGGGACGTTTAGAATGTGTTTTGTAGATTTACGACGTGAATCTACTACGTATAAAAAGGGAATGTATCTTGATGTGAAGCCTGGTATGGCAGTATTCGTTCCTGAAGGTGTTGCCAACGGTGCACAATCGTTAGTAGAAAATGGAATATTAAATTATATCGTAACTGGTTATTATAATCCAAATGAAAAATACTTAGGGATTACACCACTAGATTCAAAACTTAACTTACCTTGGGATATGACTACAACGCCGATAATTTCAGAAAAAGATATGAACAGCTTATCTTATGACGAAGTAATAGCGATTTTAGAAAGTGATATGAAATAATGAAAAACATTGCTTTAATAGGATCAACAGGTTCAATAGGTCAGGAAATATTTAACAAGATATCTAAAAAAGATAATGTGCATGTTGATACTTTTACTAGAAAAAATATCGAGGGCTTATTGAATAGTGAATATAATATTGTTATTTGCGCAGCACCCTCTTCTGGGAAGCTAAAAACGAATTTAGGAATTGATAATAGAGATAAAGACATAGAAAAACTATGTAAAGTAATCAAAGAAGTAAAAACAGAAAGATTTATACTTATTTCATCGCAATCAGCTATTAATGAAGAAGATAAACCATATGGAAAAGTTCAGAAAAGGGTATTGGATAGTGTTCTTTCACATCATAAGGATCATACTGTTTACTTAGTAGATACGCTATATAGAACTAGTTTAAACAAAGGTTTTATAAGTGATATTATTACTAAACAATGGAGTTTCTTATCTGATGAATTTATTCAAAAGATACCCGAGCTAAAGGATTATTATAGAAAGATAGAAAATACTAATCTTTGGGAAAGATATATTGATTTACCAAAGGATTTACTAGGTAAACTACCGAATATAGTAGATATTTATCCAGATGATAAGATTTTTCAGGTTACTCCGATTTTCGCATTAGCTAGAACCATTGTAGAAAATATAGAAGTATCACAAGGGTTAAAAACTAAGATAGCTGAGACTGAAGTATTTACAGGAAAAGAGATAAAAAATCTCTATGAAAATCCAAACGAGAATACATATTTGGGTAAATATTTCATGGAACAAAAAATATAGGAAAGGAAATTTAGAATGAAAGTTTATTATAACGATAGAGGATTCCAACTTGGTAATCTACTATTCTACTAATGCAAGCACATAAAGATAGATTAGTTGGTATAGAAGAAAGCTACGTATTAAGAACAGGTTATTTTAAATTCGCACAAAGTTTCTTTCCGAAAACAGAACGACTATTCGGAAAAGCACAAGGTTGTGAACTTGAACCATTTGGATATTACCAAGTATCAGGACAAGACTATGATGCAGAGGTATTGGACTCATTCTGTAGAGAATATCTTTTGGAAAGAACAGAAGAACTATCTAGCCAGTTTGACAATAAAAATATAACAATAGCGATAAGAAGAACAGACTTTTTAGATGGAGATAGAGCAGAGAAATATGGGTATGACGCGGTTAAGTATGTGATTGATTGCTTAGATATAATCAAAGAAAAAGAAGTCGATATTTCAGATTTAACAGTAAGAATAACTTCAGATGACACAACTTGGTGTAAAGAAGAATTAGTTCCAAAATTAAAAGTATTATTTAGTTTTTCGAATGAAATAGTAGTCGAAAAACAAGATATTCAAGATAATTTCTTACAATTATACGCAACAGATAAATACTTTATCACACCAAATTCTACTTATGGATACTGGGTAGGATATGTGCTGAGAGTGAGCGCACGAAACGTCCAAAGTTTCGCACCTACTTCAATACAACGCTAATCGAAGACGGTCGACAAATAGCAGATACAAGAGATTGGATATTGGTTGAAGTGGATAGAAGTATGTATGAGGAAAATAATTAATTACAAAATGTTCACTCTTTTGTAATATTAGGTTATAATAGTAAGGTGTTAGAATTATAAATAGATATTGATATAGGAGGAACCATGTCAGATTTAGAAAAATTATTTTTTAAGATAGATAAACAAGTAGAAGAGAACAAAGGTGAAGGGTTGTATTTTGACTCTTTAGTGAATTACTTAACTTTGGAGAATGATGAAGATTATTTTGATATTGTCGATAATTTCTCTAAAGAGGATATTAAAAAAGCTTATCAGTTTTTACTATTAAAAGCTCTTAAAGAGTTAAATAATCCTAGTTATGACATTACACCGGAAGTTATAACTATGTATGTATCTCATATTTTAGAGTGCTTATACAATAACGAGAAGATTTCTGTAGCTGATTTTGCTAGTGGAAGTGGAAACTTCTTAATTAATTTATCAGCTTTATCAAAAGGAGACTATGAGTTAACTTCTGTTGATGTTGATAATAACTACGCTAGGTTACAACAAAATATTTTCAATTTATTAGAAACTAATGTTGAAATTATTAATCAAGATGCTCTTAAACCTTTAAATATTAAGAAGCAAGATGTTATTATTAGTGATGTACCTTTTGGCTATTATGCAGATGAGGATAACAGTCTAAACTATAAACTTTGCAGTGCAGAAGGATACAGTTTAAATGCTTTACTATTCATCGAGCAAGCGACTAATTACTTAAATGATAATGGTGTAGGGGTACTAGTAGTACCTAAGAAAGTTCTTGAGCTTGAAGACAATTTCAAGAAATTCTTAGAAGAAGATATTAATCTAAATGCGGTAATTACTTTACCTGATGAGATGTTCAAAAATGCTTCTCAACAAAAAGCTATTATTTTAATAACTAAAAAAGAACAAACTAAATTGCCGAATCAAGTATTTTTAGCACAAGTACCTAGCCACAAAAATAAAGAAGGTTATGCTAATTTTATTGAAGAATTTAAAAATTGGTTATCAGAAAAATAGTATCATTAATGTATAAATGAAAAGGTTATTTTCGTAGAAATATGTTAATAAATTGCTATTAAAGGTTGACAAGAACGTAAGAATATAATACAATATGTAAGTAGATTGCTTAAAGAGCAGTCTTATTGATTGAATGTTTGTATTTATTTTATATCTTAAACATTTAATTAAGTATTAAATTAAGATTTTGTAGTATCGGAGGGAGGGAAATCCAATGTCAAAAACTGTAGTTCGTAAAAATGAATCACTAGAAGATGCACTACGTCGTTTCAAAACGTGCTGTTTCTAAAAACGGAACTATCCAAGAAGTTCGTAAACGTGAGTTTTATGAAAAACCAAGCGTTCGTCGTAAGAAAAAATCTGAAGCGGCTAGAAAACGTAAATATTAATAATTGGTAATTAACACGCAATTTATTAATAAAATCTAAAAATTTCCCTCTTTTAGATTTATTTAGAAATAATGACCTCATCGTAAGATGAGGTTTTTTTATATCTATTATTAATGAATAGAGCATCTCTTGTTAAAAAAGAGAAATTGTGTTATTCTAATTTTAATTATAAACATTAGGAGAATAGTATGTTTGCAATAATTTGTTTAAATGTTATGTTATTAATCTCATGTTGGTATTTAATTGCGGAAAATCAAAAGAATAAATCTAAAATTAATGGTTTAGAAGATGATTTAAATAAAGCAATAAAAAAGACTATCAGCATTAGAAGAGGGAGTGACTCAAAAATCGTAGTGGCTGATCCAAAATCACGATTTTTGAGGTTACTTCCAGTATAAATTAAAAGAAGATTCCATCCAATAAGGACGGAATCTTCTTTTTAAAATTCTATTTTTCTTATTTTCTTATCTAATTCAGCTATATTTCTAGCATTCATAAGTATCATCAAGAACTTAACTTCTTTTTTCCATTTTTCAATTTCTTGAATTAAAGCATCTTTTCCTTCGCTTAAAAGAATTTCTAAAAATATTTTAGAAACACCAACCGCCTTAGCACCTAAAGCTAGACATTTAACAACATCAAGTGGATTTCGAATACCTCCACTTGCGATAATGTCAATTTTATCTTTATAAGAGTAGGCTATTTCTAGGCTTTCTGCTGTAGTATAACCAATTGCTTCTAGGTAAGTTGATTTATCAGTTCTTCGTCCATTTTCGATTCTTGCAAAGTTTGTTCCACCCATTCCACTGATGTCTACAGCGGGGATATTTAAGTCGATGGCTAGTTTAATAGTAGCTTCGTTCATACCAAAGCCTGTTTCCTTTAAGATTACAGGAATAGGAGATTTAGAGCTGACTTCTTTTAGGTTAGCATACCAACTCTCGAAATTATGATCTCCTTCTGGCATAACGATTTCTTGAAGAGGATTAGTATGAAGTTGAATATATTTTGCTTGTGATTTTTTAATTGCTTCTAAAACAAGTTTTGGATCTTTATCTAAGCCTAAGTTCACCGAATATCCTTTTGGATAAGCTTCTTCGTCCTCTTTACTCTTAAGAGCAGGAGAATATGATCCTGGGAAAAATTTAATTCCACATTTTTCACTAACTTCCATAAAGTCTTGATTAATCTTATTACAATCTTCCCCGCCAGCAGTAATGGCATTTATGAAGAATGGAAATTCCCAACGGTCACCACAAACTGATGTAGAAGTATCAACATCGTCTAATCCGAAAAGGGGGATACTGTTGTAATCAATTGCGTATGAGTCTAAGCTAGTTACTTTTGTTTTATCAGCAAGCGCTAGTCTAATATGATCTTTTTTTCTCATAATTAATCCTTTCTTAATATATTATAATTTTTCTAAGTTCAGTTGTAGCTGATACTTATCGTTATTTTTCTCGAATCCTAATACAATGTCACCACTACCTGAACCACTTTGTTTACCAGCCGAATGACTTTCAATATAGTTTTTCATTGCTTTTGTTTCCATAGGTATTTTTGAGAAACTTTCTAAATAAAGTAGATTTTCTCTAAGTTTTCGTATAGTACTTAAAGTAGATGTAGCATCTGTTTCTTCTAAATTCTCTTTTAAAGTTTTCACTAGTTTATTAGAAGTTTCAACAAAAACTCTAAATTCTTCTTGGTAATTATCTTTATGTTCTTTCCAAAGTTTTACGTGTTCTTTCGTATCTACAGCTTCACCTGTCCAACGTGCTAGTATGCTTAAATCAGCTTTTGGATCAACTTTCTCAATACGAAGACCATCCCAATCTGTGTTTATTATTTCTTTAACTGACTTGTCTTGACGTACCATATTATTAACGAACTCAGCATTGAATTTCTCGTAATATGTGATACCATCATTAATGCTTGCAGCAACGTCTCCCATAGATCCACTTAGATTGTGTTTGATATTGAATAGGGCAACTAGCTTGAAAATAGTTAAATCGTTGTAAGATACATTTTCAAATGATAATATAGCACGCGCTATAGCTACAAGTACGGCTCCAGAAGAACCTAAACCATATTTTTTATCGTCATTGTGAAGTTCATTGTAAATAGTAAGAGAAAATGTTTTATTACAATTTGTATATTCTGTTAAAAATAGAATAAATTGTTGAACAAGAGTGAAGTTACTATTCTCTTCATGAAGGCCAACAGAAGTTTTATTGATAGTATCGAAGATAGTAGTTTTATCACTTTTTTCTACAAATACTGTAATTTTTTTAGGAACACTTGTTATTAGTGCAGAAGCGTAATCCTCTAAAATCGCATATTCTCCAGCGAGATAGAGTTTACCATAGGCTACTCCATGCACAAAATGATTTTTTTCTTCCATAATTTTGAAATTTCCTCATATAATTTGTCTTGGTCTTCCCTTAAGTAAAGTACTTTCACATTCGGACCAGCATCCATTGTGAAGTAACATTTATAACCTTTAGAACGTAGTTCTTTTACAATATCCATCGCCATATGACTCTCTTCTGTTAAGAATGAGAAGCTAGGAGTAGATGTAGAAGTAGTACCATGCATAGCTAAAGCATTACTTTCTGTAATTTTCCCAATTTTTTCGAAATCAGCATCTTTTAAAGCTTCTTTCATTAATACAAAGTCACCTTTAGCTTTTTCAACCCAAGCATCAAAAGTTGTTGATGTTTGAACGCAACGTTCCATAGCAACACGACTAGAAATTTTCTTTCTATCCTCGTTAACTACTAGAACCATCATTCCAAAATCTAAAGAACATTCTAATTCTTCAACACTTCCATCTTCAAGCCATGCAGCAAGTTTATAGAAACTTCGACACGAAGAACCAGATCCTTCTTTAGCTATTTCAACTAATTCTTTAGTAGTTTTGTTTAATTTAAAATATTCATTACAAGCAAGAACTAAAGCCATAGTACCGCTAGAACTTGAAGAAAGCCCTGCGGCAGTAGGTACGGTATTATAACTTCTAATAGTTATAGCTTCACGATTTGTTGGTGTGAATTTAGAGATGAACTTAATCATTTTATCTACTTCTTCTTGACTTTGTTTTTCGTCATTGATATAAAATTCATCAATATTATTATCATTTTTCTCGATTTTTGTTTTTGATAAAAGATTGTCTAATCTTAAAGAAATATTAGGATTATAAGGTAAGACAGGATCTTTAGATTTTTTCCCCCAGTACTTTACTAGGGCAATATTAGCATAACCTAAACTGTAACTATCCATGATGAATATCCTTTCTCTTTTAATGCATTTTGAATTTCTAATGCATTTTCTTTTGTTTTACTAAGACTAATGCAACATCCACCAGCGCCACCACCAGTTAGTTTAGCACCGACTGCATTATTATTTTTACAAATTTCCACAACCTCATCGTTGCTAGCGTGACTTACTCCAAGCTTTTGTAATAAGTCGTGAGCTTCGTACATATATTGTCCGACAAGATCGATTTCTTTATTTTTTAATGGTTCGATTACTAAATCAGTGATTTCTCCTAATTCAGCAATATATTTTTCATACTTATCATAATTATCCGCTATATGTTTTAGAGTTTCTTTAGTAATTCCAATAACACCTGTATCGATAATTAGTAAATAACTATTTAAGTCAAAATCTAATTCACTAGCTCCTTCTTTTTTAGAAAATAAAAGGGGAGTATCACTAAGTACTTGATTAACATCTATACCACTTGGATTGCCGTGAATAAATTTTTCGCATTTATTTGCAATTTCTCTTACATTTGGGAGTTTTTTAGCACGTGCAATAGCGATACTAAGAGCAGCAGAAGATCCTAGCCCACGCCCAACTGGAATAGTGCTAGTTATATTAATTTTTGTTTTTTTATCAATTTCACATGTATCAGCGATAAAACTTAAAATTTCATCACGTTGTTGAATTGTCTCTGTATCTTCTAATGTAACTTCGACGTTCATCTGTGGAAGGGGAATAGTTATTCCTTTATATCCATAAACGACGGCATGTTCACCGAAGAATATTGCTTTTGCGTGTGTCATAAATTTAAAAACTCCAATTTTTTATTTAAGTATTATTTTAAGCTATTTAATTAAAAAATAATTAAGACTAAAAATAACTTTTATATGTACAATAATTATACTTTTAGTATTAGTTTTTGTCAAACGTACGGACAATAAAAAAGATGAAAATATACTTGAAATAACAGGCGTTATAGTGAGTATAATTTCATCAAAATAAATTTAATATGTATGACATGGAATACCATGCGGTTCTAAGTGCACTAAAGTTTCACAATAATAGAATTCTTTAGAGAGTGCTTTTTCAATATTAACAGTAATATCGTGACTTTGTTTAACATTTAGAGAAGGATCAACTGTAACAGTAATGTCGATAAAGTATAATAAGCCATGAGTTCTACCTTTCGTATCGACTATAGATGTTACGCCGTTGATGTCATTTACAATATCATTAACCTTGTCTATCACTTCAGTTTCAACACCATCGGTAAGAACATGTGTGGATTCTTTGAAGATGCTAACGGATGTGTAAATAATAAGTAATCCGACTATAATTGCAACTACTGAGTCAGCTATTGGAATACCAATATAAGTGGCAATAATTCCTATTAATGTTCCTATAGAAACAAGTGCATCACTGAGATTATCAAGGGCGGCAGCTTTAAGTGACTTACTACCAATTTTTTTAGCAAGGCGAATATTATAGAAATATACACTAAGCATAATTATACTAGCTATAAATGCTACAACTGCTGATAGTATGCTAGGTTGTTCAATCGTTCCTGAGATAATTTTTTTTACTGCGTACATTACTACTTCAATTCCAGCGTATAGCATAATAAATGAGGCTATTAATGTTGAAATTAATTCAGCTCTGAAGTGACCGTATAGATGATCTTCATCAGCTGGTTTTCTAGAAATTTTCAAACCGATAAGTACGCATACTGATGAAATTACATCGGTAGCATTGTTAATACCATCGGCAACTAAGGCTGAAGATTTAAAAAAATAGACCAGCGCAAAGTTTTAAAATGGTCAGTAATAAATATGACAGAATACTAAGTTTGGCACCTTGTTCAGCACGTTTTAATTTATCGAAAATCGAATTATTCATGGCTTCCTCCTAAAATAATGTTTTACCATTATAACAGGTTTAAAAAAATTATTCAATAGAAAAAATGTTATTTTATAATTAAAATTATTTCTCTTAGGTGAACTTTAGTAAAGGAACACCCGACTAAATCTTTAGTCGGGTAGCTTTATTATATCTTTTTAGAATAGTATTTTTTGAGGTTAAAAAAATGTATATGCACGAAAGTGCACTAAAAATTCCAAAGAAGTATAAGAAGTTAGTAGATACTGATACTTTATGAGAAAAGTGTTCTGGAATCATCTTTAATTCAATTAGAATAGGGATCAAAGAAAAAGAAATCCACAATATAATTAACGAAGAAATATGTATAAACCATTTATTTTTCTCTGTTTTTTTACAAATTAATAGATATGAGCAAACTGCTGATCCTAAAGATAATGATATAAAGAACATTATATTAATTGGCTCGATAGTTCTAGTGAATACAGAAGGTACTAGAGAACTAATAATAAATATTAAAAGATAAACTAGAGAAAATCTTAATATTTTTTATTTTGTTTTCCTTTGGTAGTTCTGCAATTATTGATGAAGATAATTTGTTTATATCATTTCCAAAAACATCGGTAAAGTTTTTTCCTTGTTTTTGATATAGAATCAAATCTTGTAATATTTCTAGCAATTGAATTTCTAGTTCTGATTTCTTTTTGTAGTATTTTCATCCGACAAGCAACTAAAAGTTCTTCATAATATTTTTTATTATCTTTATTAAGTTGTGATCTAAGTTTGTTATTTTGTTTCATTAAATCAGAGATGTTCATAATAATTCCTCCTCTAGACTTTATTCGTTTTCTAAAATTTTTGTTATTGTAGTACTTATATTTCCCCATACATTTTTAAATGAGTTTATATACTCTTCACCATTTTTGGTAATTGAATAATATTTTCTAGGAGGTCCAGAGGAACTCTCCTTTAAGTAACTAGTGACCATATGTTCTTTTTCTAATTTTAAAAGGAGAGGGTAGATAGTTCCTTGGGCAACCATATCGAGCCCATAATTGGAAAGTTGCTCAGTTATTTCGTAGCCGTACATTTCTTTATTTTTTATTAGCTGTAAAATACAGGCTTCTAATGTACCTTTTAGTATTTGGGAAGTGTTAATTTCCATTTTGAAACCTCCTTTCTTGAGTTGTTAGTTATTAGTCTAAAAGTTAAAAATTTCCGCTATCTTGTTATACTAATACTACCATAAAACTGAGTATCTTGTTAAAGCAAAATAGCAGTATGTGAGTATTATAAATTTACCTATGAAAAATTATATATATAAAGTAAGTGAAGATAATATATGGGAAAATTTATA
>CAKMQF010000023.1 GCA_927911745.1 uncultured Gemella sp. | reverse complement strand
TAAAATACTATAACAGCTGCAAATATAAATGACCAAAATAGTGAAATAATATATTTCATTGTTACCACTCCTTAAATTTTATCTATAATACTTTGAAAATTAGTTTATTTATTTTTCATCCGTAATTTTCCATTATATTTCAATATATATTATGTATAATTTTTATTTTACACCTCTTTATATCAATTTAAAAGACATATAAATGTATAAAATAAACAATAAAAATCTTGCTAGTTTATTAGAATAGTTGTATAATAGAAAATGTAGATAAAATTTAAGGAGTGGTAACAATGAAATATATTATTTCACTATTTTGGTCATTTATATTTGCAGCTGTTATAGTATTTATCGTATCATCTATTTTAGGAAGCAATGGTGAAATCAATACAATTCGTGACTGCGCAATTTTAGCTGTATTATTTACAATTTTTGCTGCTTTATTTGACGTAGTAGGTATCGATAAAAAACGCGAAGAAAAATAAATCTTAACAATTAATATATAGAAATTTTATAAAGTAGGTATCGAGGAGTTCATTTCCTCCTTCCTACTTTTTATTTAAATATAGGAGATAATTAAATGAACAATGTTCTAGCAACAATGTGCTACGTTGATGATGGCGAAAACTTTTTAATGTTAAAAAGAAATAAAAAAAGAAAATGATATTCATGAAGGTTTAACAATTAGCGTCGGCGGAAAATTCGAGCCAGGAGAAAGCCCTGAAGACTGCGTTATTAGAGAAGTAAAAGAAGAAACAAACCTTGATATTATAAAACCTAAATTAAGAGGAATTATAACCTTCCCTGATTTTGATGGTGAAAAAGATTGGTATACATACGTATATACCGCAACAGACTACAAAGGTACTTTAACTGAAGATTGCAATGAGGGCGATCTAATATGGGTAAAAAAATCCGAAATACAGAATATAAAAACATGGGAAGGAGATTACATCTTTCTTGATTGGCTTGTAAAAGATAAAACATTCTTCTCAGCTAAATTCAACTACAAAAATAATGAATTTGTAGACTACGAAGTTACATTTTATGAATAAATAGAGGGACAATATTATGAATATAGAAATTAATAAAGAATTCAAACAAAATTATTTAGTAAAAGATAATAATACTGCTAAATTTATGGGGAGTGGTGATTTAGAAGTTCTAGCTACGCCAAGTCTTGTTGCTTTCATGGAGAATGCAGCAAAAAATTACTTAAATACATTTTTGCCAGATGAATTAAGTAGTGTTGGTAGCAACATCAATATTAATCACCTAGCTCCAACGCTAGTTGGTAAAGAAATTATAGTTCAAGGTAAGATAACAGAAATAATCAAAGAAAAGATTATTATTTTTTCTTTAGAAGCATTCGAAGCTGATAAGAAAATCGGGGACGCTACACATACAAGAGTTATCATTAACAACGAAAAATTCTTAAGTAAACTTTCATAAGAAATACAAAAACTGTCATGAATAACAAAAAAAAGAAAGACCGTGCACAAACGATCTTTCTTTTTTTACAATTTTACTATTTAAAATTCATTAGAAAACATTAATTCTAAGAAATACTCTTTTAGAACTTTAATATAAGTTCCTTTCATACCTAGTGACTTAGATTCAATAATTCCAGCACTTTCTAATTTTCTTAATGCATTAACAATTACAGATCTAGTAATCCCTACTCTATCTGCAATTTTACTAGCGATAAGTAATCCTTCAGTTCCGTCTAATTCTCTAAAGATATGTTCTATAGCTTCTTTCTCAGAGAACGACAATGAATTTAGAGCCATATTGACCATATCTTTGTCACGAGCTAAGTTTTTCTCTTTATCTTGTTTTTCGTGTAAAATTTCTATTCCTACTACTGTAGATGCATATTCAGCTAATACTAAATCATCATCTTTAAAGTCACTATCCATTCTACCGATAACCAATGTTCCTAGACGATCTCCTCCGCCTCTAATTGGTAAGATTACAGTATAGCTATTAGTCTCAAAGCGCTCCTGTTCTTCTTCTGGGAAAATTGATAATGGATCCTGAAATGGAATATTAACTTTTGTCGCATAAACTTTCAATGTTGCATCTAAATATGCTTTTGGCACTTTTCTATCTTGAATAATTTGTTCCATACGTTCATTAGAATAATCAACGATAGAATCATATCCAAGTATATTACCTTCAGTATCAAGAATATATACGACAGAATCTAGAATTGGACTTAGGCGCATTGCCATAGCCTCAAAGTCTACATTATCATGGCGTCCTTCTTGTAAAATTGTACTAATTTTTCTTGTTTTTTGTAATAAACTTGCCATTAATTTTCTCCTTACAAAATACTTCCTTGCTTATTATACCATTAATTTTAATAAATTGTAAGACTTTTTAAAAATTAATTTAATCAATTTTGAAATTTTCTAACATTTCTAATGATCTTTTAGCATATCTTTCGTATTTTTCCTTTTTATCTTTAATTCTTTCAGGAAGTGGTTTAATAATTCCAAAATTTGCATTCATAGGTTGGAAATTTTTACTTGTATTGTCTACTATATAATTCGCCATAGCTCCAATCATAGTTTCAGTTGGGAATACAACTTCCTTATCTTCTGTGTTGTACAGAGCATTTAATGCTGCCACAATTCCTGAAGCTGCACTTTCAACATATCCTTCTACCCCTGTCATTTGACCAGCAAAATAGATGTTTTTCTCTTCTTTTAATCTATAAGTTTTTTCTAATAATTGTGGAGAATTTAAGTATGTATTTCTATGCATAACTCCATAACGTACAATATTGGCATTTTCTAACCCAGGGATCATGTTAATAATTCTCTTTTGTTCTCCCCATTTAAGGTGTGTTTGGAAACCAACGATATTATATAAAGTTCCTTCGCTATTATCTTGACGTAATTGTACTACAGCATACGGACGTTTATCAGTTTTTGGATCTTCTAAACCTACTGGTTTCATCGGTCCAAATAATAAAGTTTTTTCTCCACGTTTCGCCATTTCTTCAAAAGGCATACATCCTTCAAAATAAATTTCTTTTTCAAATTCTTTTAATGGTGCTGCTTCTGCATTTATTAATTCATTATAAAAATTAGTGAATTCTTCTTTTGTCATCGGGCAGTTTAGGTAAGCAGCTTCACCTTTATCATATCTTGATTTAAGGTAAACTTTATCCATATCGATTGAATCTTTTTCGATAATAGGAGCCGCAGCATCGTAGAAGTATAATCCATCTTGTTTTGTATAATTTCTAATATCTTGGCTTAATGCGTCTGATGTAAGTGGACCTGTCGCAACAATTACAGGAATATCACCTTTAGGTATTATTGGAAGTTCCTCACCAATTACATTAATATTCGGATGATTTTTAATTGTTTCAGTAATCATCTCTGAGAATTTATCTCTATCTACGGCTAATGCACCACCTGCAGGTACTTGTGTCGCATCTGCACATTTAATTATAATAGAATCTAACATTCTCATCTCTTCTTTAAAGACCTACAGCATTAGTTATGTTATTTGCTCTTAATGAGTTAGAACATACTAATTCTCCAAAATTTTGTGTTTTATGAGCAGGTGTCATTTTTTTAGGTCTCATTTCATAAAGATCTACTTTAACACCACGTTTTGCTAGTTGCCAAGCAGCTTCACTACCTGCTAAACCAGCTCCAATTACTATTACTTTTTTTTCCATTAATTATCTCACTTTCTATTTTATAATAATCCTGAAAAATCTTCTTTTTCTTCGTTTTTAACTTCTTTTTCTCTCATATCTTGTGTTACTACTCTACCATTCTTATCGAATAAATATGTTTCTACACTAGCTAGCGTTTCCGCGATAAGATCTGAGTAGTCATCTCGCGCCTCATAAGCTTTGATTTTTTCTAATCTTGGCTTAGTTTTTGGTGCTTTAGGTGTAAAGATTGTACAACAATCTTCAAATGGTAAGTTAGAAATCTCTAAAGTATCAATTTCTTGCGCAATTTTAATTATATCAACTTTATCCATAGTTAATAATGGACGTAAAACTGGTAAATTAGTTACCTCATTGATACAATTCATAGACTCAAGTGTTTGCGATGCTACTTGCCCAAGAGATTCACCTGTAGCAATAGCTAAACATCCTTCTTTTTTCGCCACTTCTTCAGCAATACGTAACATAAATCTTCTAGTTGAAGTCATTGTGTAATTTGAAGGTACACGTTTTACAATTTCTGTTTGTAACTTAGTAAAGTTTACAACATGAAGTTTAATTCTACCAACAACCTGACTTAATTTAATTGTTAGATCAAAAATCTTTTGTAAAGCTTCAGCTGAAGTAAATGGCGGCGATTGGAAGTGAATCATTTCAACATCTACACCTTTTACTTGTAGTGTATGTGCAGCTACTGGCGAATCGATTCCTCCAGATAATAATAACAATGCTTTAGAAGATGTATTTACTGGGAATCCTCCTACACCCTTAATAAAGTCGGTAAAGATAAAAATTCCTTCACTTCTTACTTCAACATTAATTATAAAATCAGGTTGTTTAACATATACTTTTAAATTCTTATAATTAATAAGAACATGGCTTCCAAATACATTATTTAATTCATTTGTATTATGTGGGAAGTTTTTATTTGGTCGTTTAGTTGAATTTTAAATTTTATATTCTTTATCTAACTTAGTTTCTAGAAGTCTGTCAATAACTTTTTTTAGCTTCTTCAACATCTAATCCTGCTCTTAATACTGGAGAAAAGTTGTGAATACCTG
>CAKMQF010000022.1 GCA_927911745.1 uncultured Gemella sp. | reverse complement strand
ATATACTATTTTTCTATTTAAAATAAATAAAATCCCAAATTCAATACTATATTAACACTTCACGTTTATAACTTCTCACTTAAATATTCTAATTCTTAATACAGATTTCGTCCTATGTATTCATTAAATCTTATAACGCTTACTCAGTTTATTGACTTTTTTTATAGCCACAAGTATAATAACATATAGAAAGGTGGTTGTATTTTGAATAAAGAGTATTATGAAACTGTAGATAGAATAAAATTTGAATTAGAAAAAATACGCCCCAAGCTTATTATGGATGGCGGTAATATTGAATATATAAATTTCAAAGATGGCATACTAAAAGTTAGATTCCTTGGAGAATGTGCTAATTGCGAACTATCCCATATTACATTAAAATACGCAATAGAAAAAAATTTAAAAGAAAAAATACCTGAAGTGAAAAAAGTATTACAGGTGAAAATGAGCGTCGTCTAGACGCTTTTTTTATTATACTTATAAAAAAAGAGTAGACAAAAATCTACTCTCGATGACGTCCCAGAAGGGATTCGAACCCCTGACCGACGGCTTAGAAGGCCGTTGCTCTATCCTGCTGAGCTACTGAGACATATTTAATAAGAACCTCTCTCTGAAGTACTTTAATAGTATATCAATTATTTTATATTATGTCAATACTTTTTTTTAGAGAATTATAAATATTTTTTAGGAAAGTAGTTATTACTATAATTAACTTATATAAAATAGTTTTCCAGTGTTAAAATATCATCATGATTTTATACAAAAATAAAAAAGGAAAGCATTGATTTCTCAAGTTGCTTCCCTTTATTGTTATTAAAAATTATCTTCTTAATCCTAGAGCTTTAATTAATTCACGGTATCTTTGGATATCTTTTTTAATTAAGTAGTCTAGTAAGTGACGACGACGGAAAACTTTTTTAAGTAATCCACGACGACCTGCGTGATCTTTTTTGTGAGTGTTTAAGTGCTCAGTTAAAGCATCGATTTCTGCAGTTAATACTGCGATTTGTACTTCTGGAGAACCAGTATCTGATTCGTGAGTACGGAATTTAGCGATAATTTCTTGTTTTCTTTCTTGACTAATTGCTGCCATTGCAATTTCCTCCATATAATTTTATTTTGCGACCTTAATCCTAGTGTAGAACCTGGAGGGTTTCTATACCACGAATAAGGAACATAAGTTATTGTACAACATTTTTTAATATAATTCAAGAGATAACATTTAAAATCTGTACAATAACGAAGATTTTAGTAATCTTTCTCTTCGCAAGTTTTTTTATCTAGCTTAAGTTGTTCTTTTAAATGATCAAAACTTTCAAATTTTTGTTCTTTTCGTAAAAATTCATAGAAGTAAATTTCGATTTTTTCTCCATAAATATCCTCATCAAAATCTATAATATGTGTTTCTATAAATTTTTTATTTTTTTCATCTGAAACAGTCGGATTATAACCAATATTTGTAACTGATTTATAAATTTTATTATTAACTTTAATCTTAGTTATGTATACACCATTCGTCTCAGGTAATAGATATTTACCGTCTAATTCAAGATTAGCAGTCGGAAAATTAATTGTTCTCCCTAGTTGCCTACCTTTCACTACTAAACCAGAAATAGAATAGAATCTTCCTGTATATTCATTATATTTCAAAAATTCACCTTTTCTGACGAATTCTTTTAATACGGTCGTAGATATTTTCTTTTCATCTATTTTCTCTTTTTCTAGAACAATTACTTCTATTCCGCTATCTTTTATCAAATCTGGTGTTCCTAATCCTTTAAAACCGAATCTATAATCCAATCCACAAAAAACCTTGTCTACATTTAATTTTTTCAGAATATTATTTATAAATTCTTCAGCCGATAAATTTTGTAATTTTTCATTAAATTCTAGATAGTACACCTCATTTACACCAAGATTTTCTAACAGTTCGTTTTTCTTATTAGTTGGTGTAAGAGATTCCTCACTAGTTTTTCCAAAATATTCTTTCGGACTCTTATCTAAAGTAATTACTGCAGATATAAATCCTTTTTCTGCAGCCTCTACAGCACTCCCTATTATTTTTTGATGAGCTTTGTGAATACCATCAAAAAAACCTAATGCTGCAATTCTTTTTTTATTTTGTTCCTTAATCTCACTTATATCTGAAATATAAAATATTTCCATCTTCATCTACCTACTCTATTATTTTTGGAAATGTCGTTTTTACTGATAACAATTCGTCATCTTTATCTTTTAGATGATAAATTGCAATTGCCTCATTCTCATATGTAAAAACTATTCCATCTGTAAAATCGTAATCTGGAAATTGATTTTTCCTAAATCTTAATCCATTCATTACTTGCTTCGCTCTAAATTTCGGTATTTCAACAAATTGAAACTCCTCAAGAGCATATTCTTTTCTTAAAAGGCTTTGCTCCAAGTTTCCTTCTTGGACCTTTTGTTCAACTTCTGATAACTTCAAACACTTTTCCAAAGTTATCTCACCGCTTCTAGTTCTTGTTAACTTACTCATCGTACTAGGTAAATTTAATTTTTCACCAATACTTGTAGCTATAGTTCGAACATACGTTCCTTTACCACAGCTTATATCAATTGAAAAATAAAACTTATCATCTTTATAATACTCACTGTCTTCTATAAATGAAATATCATAAATGTTAACTTTTCTCGTTGGAATTTCTACATCAAATTGACCTCTTCTAGCATACTCATAAAGTTTTCTACCATTAACTTTAATTGCAGAATATATCGGTGGAGTTTGTTCTATTTCACCAATCATTGAAGATAAAATCTCCTTTATCTCATTAATGTTAATATCACTTACTTTACATTCTTCTATTACTTCACCAGTAAGATCTTCAGTAGTAGTTTTAAGGCCTAAGCAAACTTCCGCTCTATAGCTTTTCCCTAAATCCATAGCATAATCACTTACTTTTGTAGCTCCACCAAGTAAGAGTAATAATACTCCATCAACTTCAGGATCTAGTGTGCCCGAATGACCAATTTTTTTCATTTGAAGAATTTTTCTTGCTTTAAAAACAACATCGTGACTTGTAATTCCACGTTCTTTGTAAATTGGTAAAATGCCTTCAAACATTATTTCTTATCCTCTTTTTTCAAACAATCTGGACATAAACCATAAACCTCAAATTTATGACCATCAATTTGATAACCTTTCAATTCTTCTATTTCTAAATTATCACATACATGGACATGAATTATTTTAGCTTTACCACAACTTAAACATATATGGTGATGATGATGGTGATCAGTTTCTAAACATCCTATTTTAAAATATTTTTCACCTTTTATTTCAGTTGTTTCTAAAATTCCCAATTCTTCATAAGTACTTAGATTTCTATAGATTGTATCAAAACTAAGTCCAGGATACATCTTACCAAGAGTCTCAGAGACATATTTTGCATTTATATATCTATCCTCATTTACTAAAAGCTCAACCATAGCTTTTCTCTTCTCAGTATATTTATATCCTTTTTCTTTTAAAAGTTTCATTATCTTATCAACTTTTTCTTCTGATATTTTCATAGGTAACCTCCTGTACTAACTATTTTTTAAAGTCTACAAACGTCTTATTTCTTAGCATCGCGATCTCATCTTTATATGGTGCAACATCTTTCTTTTCACCATACCAAGGTGTTTCTAAAATTTTAGGAATATTAGCGAATTCCTCTAGGTGTACAAGCCTATTAATTGCATCAAAGCCAATACCACCATATCCGATATTTTCATGACGGTCTTTATGCGCACCTAATGTATTTTTACTATCATTAATGTGTAAAACTTGAATTCTATCTAATCCTACTATCTTGTCAAACTCAGTTAGTACCCCATCTAAATCGTTAACGATATCATAACCACCTTCAAAAACGTGACAAGTATCAAAGGTAACAGTTAACTTCTCATTTAATGTAACTCCATCAATAATCTGAGCAATTTCATCAAATGTTCTTCCACATTCACTACCTTTTCCTGCCATTACTTCTAGAGCGATATTAGGTTTCATATCTTTTGTTAAAACTTCATTTAATCCTTTAACAATACTTGCTATACCTACATCGGCTCCCGCCTTAACGTGTGATCCTGGGTGTAGAACGATATTTTTTAGCACCAATTTTCTCAGTTCTTTCAATTTCTAACCTTAGGAAATCAACTGCAAGTTGGTAAATATCCGGTTTAATAGTGTTTGCTAAATTAATAATATAAGGTGCATGTACTACAATATCACTTATATTTTTTTTCTTTCATTAGCTTATGAGCTTCTTCAATACGTAGTTCATCTATCGGTTTTCTTCTAGTATTTTGAGGTGCTCCAGTATAAATCATAAATGTATCACTATTGTAACTAGCTGCTTCTTTTACAGAACCAAGCATCATTTCTTTTCCAGACATTGACACATGTGATCCAATTTTCAAGTTCTTCATTATTTACCTCTATTTGCCTTATTGCTACGTTTAGCAAATTTTCTTCTTTCTTTTTGTTTAAGCTTATCCATTTTATATTTATATTTTTTCTTATAACCTGGTTTAACTTTTTTGGAAACTTTAACTTTTGATTTTAATTTCTCAGTTAAGTTATGATCAGCTACGACTTTCTTTCTACTTTGACGTTTATTTCTGTCTTTAGCTTCAACGAATTCACCGTTTCTAATATCTTGGTGATTGAATTCAATTCCACGTTTTTCTAAATCTTGTAATTTTTCTTCATCTTTGTTGTTATAAATTGTAATACAGTCACCGCTTAATCCAGCACGTCCTGTACGCCCGGCTCTATGGATAAAGAAATCTAAATCATTAGGAATATTGAAGTTAATTACATGACTTACTCCTTCAATATCAATCCCACGACTCATTAAATCACTAGCTACAACATAAGTGAAATCTAAGTTGTTAATTCTTCTTTGCATTTGTTTACGTTCACGCGGTGTTAAATCTCCGTGAAGTACACCTACATTTAATCCTTTAGAAATAAGGTAACTACTTACTTCCTCTACTTCAGTTTTCTTATTAGCGAAGATAAGTGCTAAATAAGGATTAATAACTGTAGTAATTTCGTATAGTTTTTCTAATCGAGATGAACTTTTCTCTGGAATTAAAATATATTCAATTTTTCCAAATTTTGCATTATCGACTTCGATATACTGTGCATTTTTCAGATATTTTTTTAAGAAGTGATTCATTTGTGTTGGAATAGTTGCTGAGAATACTAAGAATTGACAGTTTTCCGCTGCTCTTTTAGAAATTTTATCAACATCTTCCATGAATCCTAAGTCAATCATCATGTCGCATTCATCAATAACAAGACTCTCAACTTCTTTAATTGCTAAGGCACTTGCTCTATCCAACTCTAATACACGTGTTGGTGTACCGATAATAATATGTGGAGCATTAGATACTCTTTCAATATCTCTATTTAAATCTTGCCCACCAATACATAGTGTAATTTTAATATCTTCTTCACTGAAGCTAGCTATATGTAACGCCATATCATATAATTGTCTAGACAACTCTCTTGTTGGTGCTAAATTATACTTTGTGTTTTTTCTTAGTTACATCTAATTACTAAAATTGGTAATAAGAAAGAATGACTTTCCACTTCCTGTTTGTGATTTTGCTACAATATTTTTCCCTTTTAATACTGGTG
>CAKMQF010000021.1 GCA_927911745.1 uncultured Gemella sp. | reverse complement strand
TAGTTGAAGGAATACTAGTATCCATATCTAATGTTCCACCAGCTAAACGTTCTTGACGCATTAAATCATTGAATTTTTCTACTAATTTAGTAGTTGCTCAGTTGGTCCTGCAAGGAAAGATGCATCTCCTCTATATTCAGTATAGTTAGATTTAATGAAAATCTACTAAATCTACCTCTGTTTGCCATTCACCACCAACGAATGCTTTTTTTTTCTGCAACTGTTGTCATATTAAGTCACTCCTTAATTTTTATTTTTATATTATATAAATTTATTAATTATTTGTTACACACATAGTTTACAAAGAACTCATAATTAAAACAATAATTTTTACACTCGATTTGTGTATATTTTGTGAACTACAGTATTAGTACAGGTGTTTTTATTTCTGATAATTCATTTAAAAATTTTATGGAAATTAAAATTTTAAAAATGAAAAATTTACAGCAATAACAATGAAAACGCAATAATTTAATATTTTTCGATTCAAGGATATTTTTTATCCATTATATAACTGTTATTTAACTGAGTAAAAATTATGTAGCTGTTATCATTATGAATATATCAAAAAACAGTATTATTTTACGATAAAATAAATAGGTAATCGATATCTCTTATCAATTACCTATTTAAAAATACTATTTGAATATACTTAATAAGTCTGCATATCCTTCTTTTTCTAAATCTTCTTTCTTAATAAATCTTATAGATGCACTATTAATACAGTATCTAAGTCCACCCAACTCAGTAGGACCATCAGGAAACACATGCCCTAAGTGGGCATCTCCTACTCTACTTCTTACCTCTATTCTTTCTACATAATGTGAATTATCTTTATAATATCTAGTAACTTCCTTTTCTATTGGTTTAGAAAAACTTGGCCATCCGCACTGAGATCTAAATTTATCTTTCGAAGAAAATAATGGTTCACCTGTTGTTATATCTACATATATCCCTTCTTCAAAACTATCCCAATATTGTCCAGTATATGGACTCTCAGTTGCACTTTCCATAGTAACAGCATATTCTAAATCAGATAGTTCTTTTTTTAATTCGTCTTTTGATTTTCTTTCGAATTCTTCTGGATTAATTTTAATTTCTTCACTCATTTTATTTATCTCCTTTATAACTTATATATTCTTTTAAATCTTCTATTATATGATTTCCATCTTTTACCCCTAAATTATACACGTGTTTAGTTTTTTCGATATCTTTTTCCAGTCGCTTTACGTTAATATCTTCACTAGGTCTTATGACAAATACTTTCCCTTGCTTTTCTAACTCAAGTATTTTTTCTACTGTTTCATTATAATCCTTATATCTATTTTCTAATTTTTCAACTAGATGTGGGTATTTTTTATAAAACATTTTAAATTGTATACTTGTTGATTTTTTCTTCCTATATGAGATAGGTCGTGTTAATATAACAATAATCTTATCGTAATTTTGCTTTTCAAAAAAATCTATAGGTATACTATTTGCTATTCCCCCATCAAGATACTTTTTCCCATCTACTTCTATTATTTCTGAAATAAATGGTAATGCAGAAGTGGCTCTTAAAGTCTCCATTTGCAGATAAGGATCATGGATTTTTATAAACTCTGCTTCTCCGTTTTCTATATTTGTTACAGTAGCATAGAAATTTGTCTTAGAATTTTTAAATGTTTTATTATCAAAAACATCAAGTTGAAAAGGAACTTTATAGTATGTAAAATCCTTATTAATCAAGTTTCCAGTTTTTATCCAACTTTTTAAACTCATATATCTCTTATCATTTATATAATTAACATTGTAACGAAGTGCTCTTTTAGGTTGCTTAGAAACATAATTCACTCCAAATAGTGTTCCTGCCGAAACACCTACGATATCTGTAACCTCTATATTGTTTTCCAAGAAGACATCAAGGACACCAGCTGTAAATAGTCCTCTCATTGCTCCACCTTCTAATACTAAACCTACTTTCATTGAATCACACTCCTTTTAAATTGATACTATTATATCATCTTTTTTTCATTAGTTTAAATAAATTTACTCGGGTACTAAGTTATGTTACTATTTAAAATGAGAAAAATAATTTAATTCGAGGTACATATGAACATACTACTAATCGGTGGCAATGGTTTTGTTGGAAAAGCATTAATTAAAGAATTTAAAAAATACAATGTAAAAGTCAGCTATTTATCTAGATCCCAAAATCGCTCTATCACTAGTGAAGAAGCAACGTGGATACAGGGAGATATTTTTGATCTTGATAATATAATGCTAAAAGAATATTACGATATAGTCATTCATCTAATTGGAACAATTAAAAATAAAAATCTATATTCAAAATTAAATACAGAAAGTGTGGCACAGACAATTAAATTATGTCAAAAACACAATATCAATAAACTCGTCTACTTTTCTGCAAACGGTGGCTTCAAACAATATTTAGAAAGCAAGGTTGCCGGAGAAAAATTAGTAGTAGATTCGAAACTAGATTATCTAATAGTACGCCCAGGTCTTATGTACGGTAAAGACAGACCTACCTCTTATTTCAATATATTACCGATTAAATTCTTTTCAAAATTAGGTATACCATTTTTCAAAAACGTGCATCCTCTTCCTGTTGAAAAAGTTGCAGAGTCAGTAGTTAAAAATATTCTTAGAAATACTGATTCAACTATTATTGAAATAATAGATATGAAATAACTATTCAGGATGACTTAAAATCTTTGTTTCTAAATAAAACAAGTTTTTAAGTCTATTTTTTATGACATTTGTCATATTACTTTATGACATTACCTACTAAAAGACACTCTCCTACTTTGATATAATTTAATTATCAAAGATGAGGTGAGCAAAATGTCATTAAATAACATTATAGAAGTAAAAAACATAACAAAAACAATTAAAGGGAAAAACATCTTAAATGATATTTCTTTTGAAGTGAATTCTGGTGAATGCATTGCTTTAATCGGACCTAATGGGGCTGGTAAGACTACGCTAATGAACTGTCTATTAGGAAATAAATTTATCAATTCAGGTTCAATAAAAATTAACTCTTTAAATCCAGGAAACCAAAAACTAAAAGAATTTCTTAACATACTTTCTCAGGAAAATGTTGTTCCTGAAAAACTAAAAGTAAAAGAACTACTAGATTTTATACAGAAATTATATAAGAATCCATTAACAAATGAAGAAATCGATGCACTTTTAAGATTTGATGAGTCTCAAAAAGATAATTTTGCTTCTAAATTATCAGGTGGGCAAAAAAGATTATTATCTTTTATTATTACATTAATAGGAAGACCAAAATTAATTTTCTTAGATGAACCAACAGCTGGCATGGATACATCAACACGTATCAGATTTTGGGAAATTGTGAATAACTTAAAAAATAAAGGTTTAACTATTATTTATTCATCACACTACATTGAAGAAGTAGAACATACAGCAGATAGAATCTTAGTTCTAAATAAAGGAAAACTAGTTCGTGATACTACTCCACATGCTATGCGTGCTGAAGAAATTGAAAAATACTTCACACTACCTATAAAATATCTAGATTTATTGAAAGATAGTGATATTATAAATAATTTAGAAATAAAAACAGATAATATTAATTTCTTAACAAAAAAACCAGATGAAGTATGGCATATCTTACAACAAGCTGGTTGCACGTTTAAAGAAATTGAAATTCAAAATAGAACTTTATTAGATAGTATTTTTGTAACTACAAAAGAAAACGGAGGAGATAAATAATGAAAAATCTTGCCAACTTATTAAACATAGAATTTATATTCATAAAAAGAAACTTAACTAATTTTATTATGGGATTAGGCTTTCCAGTTATCTTCTTTATATTATTTTCTGGAATGCAACAATTCGATGATCCTGAAACAAAAGCACGTGTAGTAAAAGATATGCTTATCTCTATGACTGCATTTAGTAGTATAAGCTTCGCTTTATTTTCTCTTCCTATTTCTATAAAAGAAGATGAGAAAAATAACTATCTACACATATTAAATAATTCTCCTATAAAAATATCTGAATATTACCTTGCACGTTTTATTCGTCTTATAATTACATTTATTATATCAATAGTTGTTGTGTTCTCTGTTGGTCATATCTTTAGAGACGTTAATATGACTGCTCGTGAATGGATTATGTCGGCTGTTCTAATGCTTATTGGAAGTATTACATTTTTAGGTATGGGATTACTACTAAGTCTTATTAAATCAGAAGAAAAACTTTCATTACTTGCTAATATATTATACCTAGGACTTGCTATGTTAGGTGGACTTTGGTGGCCTGTTTATCTTTCCCAGAATGGTTGCAAAATATATCTAAACTGACACCAACCTATTATTTATTAGATTTCGTTAATAAATATATTAAAGAAGATATTTTCTCTTATAAAGCTCTAGCTATACTTCTAGCATATTCAGTTGTATGTATAATTGCTACATTGGTAATAAAAAACAGAAGAGAATCAAAATAATAATATAAGAGTGTGGATATATTATTCACACTCTTATATTATTATGGTATTATTAAAGAATAAGGAGGCTGAAATGTATAAAAAATTACTAAATTTATTAAAGGGAAATTATGGGTTTTATCTATCTTCGATATTTTTTATATTCCCACTTGTATATATTATTAGTGGAAGTTATCCAAAATATACATTACCCTTAACTATTCTCGCCATCGCTTCATATATAGGAATGTTATATACAAAAAATAGAGTTCTTGTTTTTACAGAATGGTTTTATTTAATTGCTTATATCAGTTACATGACCATTGTTTTATATCCAACGAACATTCTATTTAGTTTTTATTTAAGTAATCTACTCGTTTGGCATTTTCAAGATAAATATTTTACTTATAGGACAATTAGTTTTTTCATAACAATAAATTGTCTAACACTATATATAATTGCTAATCCGACTTTAAACATTGGTGATAGAATAATCCTATTTATTTTTTTCTTCTATGTGTATCATAACTTATTTCACCCAAAAATATGGCTATGAAAGAAATAAATTGAAAATGAACGTTTAAAACACAATGAACATATTAATCTACTTCTTGCTGAGAATGAAAGAAATAGAATCGGGCGAGACTTACATGATAGTATCGGTCATACTTTTGTAATGCTAAAATTAAAAGCAGAACTAGCTGAAAAATATTTAGAAAAAAATAATATTGAAGCCGCAAAAAAAGAACTAAAAGAAATCAGTGAAATCAGCAGTACTTCAATGACAGAAACACGTTCTATTATTAATAAATTAAAGCATAGAAGTATTACTGAAGAATTAAAAGTTATTACAGATATTATGACCATGGCTGATATTTCATTAGATATTGAGAATAATATGACTACACTACCATCTGAGTTAGTTGAATGGACTATTACAATGGTATTAAAAGAATTAACGAATAATGTTATTAAACATAGTAAGGCTAATAAATGCAATATTGAAATAAATGAATCTAGTGATAACTACACTGTTATTATCTCTGATAATGGTAGAGGTTTTGAAAATATCGATGGAACAGAACTGTCTTCTATAAGAGAAAGAATTAAACTAGTTAATGGAGTAATAAATATAATATCAAAAAAATCTCCTACAACTATCAAAGTAACAATTAGTAAATAAAAAAGGAGGACAATATGAAATTACTTATTGCTGAAGATCAAAGTATGTTACGAGATGCAATGGCAACATTATTATCAATGGAAGATAGTGTTGAAAGTGTACTTCAAGCTAAAGATGGAAAAGAAGCTATAAATTTAATTTCTACTAATGATATTGATGTAGCTATACTTGATGTTGAAATGCCTGAAGCAACAGGATTAGACGTACTAGAATATATTCGTAGTAATAACATACATTGCAAAGTTGTTATTGTGACAACTTTTAAACGTATGGGATATTTTGAACGCGCTATAAAAAATAACGTAGATGCCTACGTCTTAAAAGATCGTTCAATCGATGAACTTATGAAAACTATAAACACCGTCTTAGCAGGACACAAAGAATACTCACCTGAACTAATGGAAAATATTTTCAACAGTCATAATCCATTAACAAATCAAGAAAAAAATTATTCTTTTAAAAATTAAAGAAGGATTATCGAATAAAGAAATCGCTAATGAACTGTTTTTATCCGAAGGAACTATCAGAAACTACATTTCTAATATCCTGACAAAATTAAACTGCAAAAACAGAACAGAAGCTGTAAAAAAATCTACTGAGGAGGGATGGCTTTAGATGACAAGAAAACTCGCTATAAGATTATCACTACTTTCGTCAATATTTTACATTGTACTAACAGTAATATACTTTGCTTATATAATATCAAAAATTAATAATTCTGACAGTCCTAGTGCTGGTGCTGGTTTAGGTTTGCTACTTGCATTCCTAATACCACACTACTTTATGCTCTTAATAGCAGTTATTTTTAATATTGTTATCTCATTAATAAAATTCACAAAAAATTATTTAATTATTATAAATATAATATTATATGTCATAGCTGGCGCATTAGGGATTTATATTGGATTTTTCTTTATTATTTCTATTATTTTCCAAATAATATTCTTGATAATTTCATACAATAAATAAAAATAGAAACAACAAAACATAATTTGTATTTTTTCTTTTATCATGATAAATAGTAAATATACATTAGGAGAACATATAAACTCCGTTCCCTAGTGGTTTATTTGCAGACTTTCTCAAGGATTTCAAGAATTGTTAACACTGTTGCTAGACCCAACATCTTATGTTTATGAGAATCTGCTATTTATTTTTTCTAAAATAAATAAAAAACAGGAACAACTTTAAATCATAATTTTAAAATTGATTTAGTTGTTCCTATTATTTTATTTAACTAAAGAATAGCTTATATCAATTAATTCTTTTATTGTCTCCAATTTGATATTTTTATCTAACACTATACTAATCCAATGCTTTTTATTCATATGATATGCTGGGAAAATATTTTGATTGTCTATAATATCTAAAATTTTATCCGTTGGATATTTTACATTTAAAATTTTCACTTTAGTTGTAATATCGGTATTTTTATTCAATTTGTTATAATCTACATCTAGAAACAAGGCATACCATTTATTTTTTTCATTTACAAATGCCAATATATCAGGATGTTTTTTAAAGGATTAACATGATTTTCACCGTATTTATCATTACAATAGTCGATGATTTCTGAACTTATTTTCCCGATTCCTCAGCTAACCCTAATATTGAACTTTAGTAGTTTCTCTACATGTTCTCTGATATTTTGTACCGTTTCACCTACAGCACTATCTAC
>CAKMQF010000020.1 GCA_927911745.1 uncultured Gemella sp. | reverse complement strand
AACTGAAATCAATAATATAAATCAATAAGAAAGTAAATAATTTGAAAAGGAAATTGGTGAGATTATAATATTATTTTGCTATCATTATGTATAAAATTATGGTAATATGATATGAATTAGAGATTTTAAAAAGGTTAGGAGATTTAATGACGAAAAATAATCAAAAACGATTAATTATATTTTTTATAGTGATGTTTGGCCTTATTGCGAGTGGTTATAATAGTTTTTTGAAACCTTTGGATAGTATGATTATTAATTTTATTCAAGGTTTAGAAAATCCAGTGCTTACAATCATATATTTAAATACAACAAATATAGCAGATCAGAAACTTAGTGCAATAATAACTGCTATAATAGTTATTATTTTATTTGTGAGTAAGTTTAAAAGAGAGGCTCTATTTTTAACTCTTACAATGGGTACGTGCGGTATAGTGATGGCGTTTATTAAGATGATTTTTAATCGTCCTCGACCTAATATTCATCGTTTAGTTGAATTAAATAGCTTAAGTTTCCCTAGTGGGCATACGACTTCAGCAACAATAATGTATTTAACATTGGCGTTAATATTTATTAAATTATCGAAGAAAGGAAATAATAATTATTTTCCTATTCTTATAGCGATAATAGGAATTTTATTTATAGCGACTTCTAGAGTATATTTAGGAGTACATTATCCGACGGATACAATGGCCGGGATGTGTTTAGGTAGCGTTATAGTATTAACGTATAATCTTATCTATTATAATAAAAAGTAGAGGTGAGGTAATATGAAAAAAGTTTTATTAATAACAGGTTCATTTGGAAATGGGCATCTTCAAGTATCAAAAAATATTAAAGAAACATTTGAAAAATATTATGCTAATGAGGTTGAAGTTATCGAAACAGACTTATTTTTACAGGCTCATCCGAATTTGACACCAGTTTTAAAAAAATTATATTTATATAGCTTTTCATATTTTAGAGATGTTTACGGGTATTTATACTATGCAGGAAAAAATCATAGTAATATCTCTGCTTATAGATATTTTAGTTCTGAGTATTTGAAAAAACTAGTAAAACAAGCTAAACCAGATATCATAGTATCAACATTTCCAACTCCAGCTTTATCATTATTGAAAGATAAGAAGATACCAATAGTTAATATAATAACTGATTACCATTTTCATAAAAGTTGGTTAACTAAAGATGCAGTTAGATATTATGTAGCGACGGATGAAACTGAAAAAGAGTTAATGAAGTTAAATGTAGAAAAGCAAAGAGTTAAGAAATTTGGAATACCGATTGCTGAAAAATTCGATAATAAAATAGATATTGAAGAGTGGTTGCAAGATAATAAATTAGTCATAGATAAAAAGACAGTTTTATTATCTGCTGGTGCCTTCGGGGTTTCTACTGATTTTTCAAAACTAATCGTGAAAATATTGCTGAAAAATAACGATACTCAAGTAGTAGTAATCTGTGGTAAAAATAGAGAATTGAAGAATGAATTAGAAATGAATTACGCTGAACAAGAAAGGGTTAAAATTCTAGGCTACACTGAAAATATGCGCGAATGGATGCAGACTGCTGATGTTCTTATAACTAAGGCAGGAGGAGTGACAGTCTCTGAAGCATTAGCAAGCAATGTTCCGTTAATTCTTTTTAACCCAGTTCCTGGGCAAGAGATGGAAAATGCTATCTATTTTAGGAAAAATGGAATGGCAAAAATTTCTAAAAATTTAGAAGATGTACTAGATTGTTTAGAAGAACTGTTTTTTGAAAATAATATTAAGAAGATTAAATGTAGTATGACAAAAAATTATTTACCTTATGCAAGTTATAATATTTGCAAAGATATTATGGGAATTTTAGAGTTGAATAAAATATAATATTAATTAATTTTATGGGTGTTCTAAGCGAGGGTGACTCGATGAAATGATTTTTTTAAAAAATCATGATTTTTTGAGTCACTCCCTTTTTTATTTTGTCAAAATAGTATTTTGAATATACAAGATTAAGTTGTAACTTCGTATGGCAGCTGAGTAGAGTTAAGTGCGATTTTTACTTATTTGTTGATGTGGTGAACTCTTATCTTGTCTTTTTCTCTTTCTATTGTTATGGTATAATAGCATATAGAGTGAGTCGTTAGAAAACATTCAAGGGATAATACGACAATTAAGAAATAAAGATTAAAATAAAAAATTTAGGAGATAAGAGTGAGAGTAGTTTTACTTTGTAGGTATGATGGTAGTAATTATCATGGGTTTCAAATACAACCAAATAATAATACAATTCAAGAAGAAATTGAGAAAAGTTTAAAGAAAATTAATAAAAAGATGTACGACTTTACATGAGTGGAAGAACGGATAGTGGTGTTCACGCTTATGGTCAGGTATTGCATTTTGATACTGATTTGAATATTCCAGATGAAGCGTGGGTTAAGGCATTGAATGCTACTATTCCGAAAGATATTAGAATAGTGGGGGCGACGTCAGCTTCAGAAGATTTTCATGTTAGATATAATAGTATACAAAAAACATACTATTATAAACTGTATATAGGAAGAGAAGTGGATCCATTCTTATTAAATTATGTAGGTAAACATAGTTTCGACTTTAATTTCGAGAAAGCTCAAGAAGCGTTACAATATTTTATTGGAGAACATGATTTTTCATCATTTTGTTCGAAAAATTCTAGTGTTGAGGACAAGGTTAGAACAATATATAGTTTAACTATGGAAAAAGATCCAGTTAACCCTAATATTGTAAATTTTGAAATTACTGGGAATGGCTTCTTGTACAATATGGTTAGAATAATTATAGGAACTATACAAAATGTGGCGTCTGGTAAATATGAAGCGGAATATATAAAAGAGATATTAGCTAAAAAAGAACGTCAATTTGCAGGTCCTAAAGCTGATGCAGCAGGATTGTATCTTAAAGAAGTGGTTTATGATGATGATAAAATAAATAAATTTATAAATAATAGTTTAAAAGCTTATTGTAATAAATAATGGGAGTGACTCAAAAATCGTGATTTCGAAGAAATGATATGTACCCCTTTTACTGGACAATCCAGTGAAAGGGGTATTTTTATGCGTTATAGTTTTGAATTTAAAGTAAAATGTGTTGAGATGTATGAAAGAGGAGAATATCCAGATACACCTAATGGAATAACCACTAGGAAATTTAGAGATACTATTAGGAAATGGAAAAGAATGGTCGATTCATTAGGAGTGAGCGCCTTGCGACCTAAATCAAAAAATAAAGAGTGGAAGCCAGAAGAAAAACTAGTATTAGTTTCCAAAATTTTAGTCGGTTATTCATATAATTCCGTTGCACTAGAGAATAGAATTAACTATAGGATATTATATAATTGGGTTCAAAAATATAAAGAAAAAGGTTATAATGGACTTGTAGATGAGAAGAAAGGAAGACCAAGAAAGGTACCTATCATGAAAGAAAATAGAAGTCCTAAACCATTAAAAGAGTCAGAAAGAGAAGAATTAATTAGATTACGTGAAGAAAATCAATTTATAAAAAAAGAAATTGAAAATATTAAAGCAGAAACAGAAGTAATAAAAAAATTAATAGCCTTGAGGCGAGAAAAATGGGCTGCGCAACTCAAGGCGAAAAAGCAGCGATCATAAAAGAACTTAGAGAAAAAGGATATCAATTAAAATATCTTTTACAAGCAATAGGAATGGCAAAATCAACATATTATTATTTAGTAAATAAGGGAGAAGTAGATGTTGTGGCTATTCGTAATGAACAATTGTTAAAAGAAATTAAAATTATTTTTACCGAAAATAAAGGACTATATGGTGTCCGTAGAGTTCACAATGAACTAATTAATAGAGGTTTTAAAGTAAATCATAAACGTGTACAAAGTCTTATGCATAAAGAAGGATTGAAAGGGAAACGTCCTAAAGAAAGATACCACTCATATAAAGGAACAATAGGAAAAGTCGCTAATAATATAATAAATCGAGATTTTAGTGCGACTGCTCCGTTACAGAAATGGACTACAGATGTATCACAATTTAATTTTTCATGGGGAAAGTGCTATTTTTCAGCGATTCTAGATATGCATACAAATGAAATAATATCATATGACTTATCTTTACATCCAGATTTAAATCAGATAAAAGGATGTTAGAAAAGGCATTTAATAAATTTTCAAAAACAGAAGGATTAATTATGCATTCGGATCAAGGTTGGCAATATCAACATTTACATTATAGAAGTGAGTTGAAAAAACATGGAATCATTCAATCGATGTCTAGAAAGGGAAATTGTTATGATAATAGTATCATGGAATCACTTTTTGGAAGAATGAAGACGGAGATATATTATGGTTATGAAAAGGTTTATATGTCATTTGAAGAGTTTAGTAAAGCTGTAAATGAGTATATAGATTATTACAATAACAAGAGAATTCAATCAAAAACAAAATGGATGTCACCTGTACAATACAGGATAACATCCACTTGTCTAAACTAAATATATGTGTCCAGAATTTTGGGTACACATCAAAATCGATTTTGTCGAGTCACCCCCGAGAGAAACCGAAGCGAAAGTTCTCTTTAAGAAAAATGAAAATGATATAAGTATATTTAAATAGCTATCCGTATTTGGTTTGAGAAAAATCGGGATATTTGATATAATATAAGGATATTCTATAGAAAATTAGGTAATAAAATGATAAAATTTGAAGATGTTTTTTTTCAATATTCTAGTTCTAAAAAGACTGCATTATCAAATATAAATTTAGAAATAAAAGAAGGGCGTTGGCTTAGTGTTTTAGGAAAAAACGGAAGCGGAAAGTCGACGCTTATGAAGTTAATTTATGGGCAGAATTTAGCAACTTCTGGGAAAGTAACTTTTAATAATAAAGAATACGATAAAGAACTTTATGAAGATATAAAAAACAAAATAGCTATTGTTTTTCAAAATCCTGATAATCAGTTCGTAGGGTCTACAGTAGAAGAAGATATAGCATTTGGACTTGAAAATAGAAATGTTCCTCAAGAAAAGATGGATGAGATAATAGATAGAGTATTAGAAATTGTTGATATGACGGACTATAGGAAATATGAGCCTTCATCATTATCAGGTGGGCAAAAACAAAGGGTGGCAATAGCATCTTCGCTAGCTTTAGATCCTGAGATTTTAATATTGGATGAGGCTACGAGTATGCTTGATCCTAAAGCTAAAAAGTCTATTTTAGAGTATATAAAAAAAATAAATAAAGAAAAAGGAATAACTATAATCTCTATCACTCACGATGCAGAAGAGAGTGTTTATTCAGATGATATTGTCATATTAGAAAGTGGAGAAATAGTTTATCAAGGGAATTATACAACGCTATATGCTGATACTGAGATTTTAGAAAAATATAGCTTAGAGGTTCCTTTTGTAGAAAGAATAAAAAAAGACTTAAACAATTACCTGAATCAAGAAATATTTGAAATAGAAGAAGACGAGGGGAGTGTAGTAAGAAAAATATGCAAATTAGTTTAAAAGGTATAAGCTATACTTATAATTATAAGACCCCATATGCTAGAGAAGTCTTAAAAGATATAAACTTGAAGATAGATGAAGGTAGTTATACGGTAATAGTAGGTAAGACAGGTAGTGGAAAATCTACTCTTATAGAGCATATTAACGGCTTATTATTACCCACAAAAGGAGAAGTAGCAGTAGATAATATATTGATTACTAATCCTCAGAGTAAAAAAGAAAGAAGAGAATTGGCTAAAAAACTGAAAATATTAAGACAAGATGTTGCGGTGTTATTCCAGTTTTCTGAACAGCAGTTATTTGAAACAAGCGTTCTGAAAGATATTATCTTTGCACCCTTAAATTACGGAGTAGCAGAAGAGAAAGCTATCTTAAAAGCAAAAGAATTAATAAAATTAGTAGGACTTGACGAAAGTTACTTAGATAAATCTCCTTTTGAATTGTCAGGAGGAGAGATGAGGAAAGTTGCCTTATGTGGTGTACTTGCCTTAGAACCTAAAGTACTAATATTAGATGAACCTACAGTAGCTCTAGATTATCAGAGTCGCGAGGAAATCATGGCTATGGTGAAAAGACTTAAAGAAGAGTTCGATATGACGATAGTGCTTGTAACTCACAATATGGATTATGTATTAGAATATGCGGATAAAGTTTTCGTCTTGAAAAATGGAGAAATTAGTTTTGAAGGAAAAGTGGAGGACCTTTTCTTGAATGAACAAATTCTTAAAGAGAATTCATTAGAATTACCAGAAGTATTGAAGTTTTACAAAAAATTAGAAGCAAATAATATAGTATTGGCTGTATTTCCTAGGAAATATAAAGAGTTAATTAATGCTTTAAAAAATAAGATAGGAAGTAGTAGAAATGAATAATTCGTTAATAAGTAAGTATATTCCATTAAATACTATTATTCATAATCTTGATCCGAGAACTAAAATATTTTTTGTGATTTGGTACTTAGTAGATGTCTTTATTGCATATAATGTGTTAGAATTTTTTATTTTAATACTAATGCTGCTTGCGATAGTTATACTATCTAAAACGAGTCCAGCGTTTTTAATTAATAGTGTAAAAGCTATTAGTATACTAATCTTATTTACTTCGTTGATTCATCTTGTTTTTAATAAAAAAGGTGATGTGTTGTATGAAGTATTAGGTTGGAAGATTTATAGTGGTGCACTTTTAGGAATCGCATTGATTACAGTCAGGTTTATTTTAGTTGTTGCGATAATGGTTGTCTTTATGGCTACTACTTCGCCAACAGAAATAACAAGTGCAATAGAAAAGAGTCTTGGTTTCCTACAAAAAGTAGGTGTGCCAATCTCGACTTTCGCGCTAGTATTATCTATTTCACTTAGATTTATTCCGACTATATTAGAAGAAACTAATAGAATAATAAATGCACAGGTGTCACGTGGTTCAGATTTTAATGAAGGAAGCTTAGCGCAGAAAGTAAGGAAGTTTATTCCTATACTGATACCGTTATTTATAGCTACTTTAAAAAGAGCTGATGAGCTTGCTACTGCAATGGAAGTAAGAGGATATTCTACTACTGGGGTAAGAAGCAAGTATAAAGTACTAAAATATAATAAACTAGATTATTTAAGTTATATATTAATAATAGTTATTACAATATTTATAATGTTAGTGTAATATGAAATTTTAGAAAGGAGATAGGATGGAAACTGAAATAATTAATATTTCGAAAAGTGAAAGTAAAGAAGAGATATACAGTAAGTTAACTGAGTATTATAAAAAAGGGAAGCTTGTAGCTATTCCAACAGAAACTGTTTATGGCTTAAGTGCTAACGCTATGGATGATGAAGCGGTGAGTAAGATATATGAGGCGAAAGGTCGTCCGAGTGATAATCCGCTAATTGTTCATTTTTATGAAATGAGTCAGCTAGATAATATCGTTGATTATAGTGATGAAAATGTTAAGAAACTGATAGATAAGTTCTGGCCAGGTCCGATGACTTTAATTTTAAATGTTAAAGAAAATAATGGTATTTCTAAAAAGGTTACTGCGGGCTTAAATACGTTAGCTGTCAGAATGCCGTCTAATGTTACTGCTCGAGAATTATTAAAAGAGACTAAAGTTCTATTAGCAGCACCAAGTGCTAATACAAGTGGAAAGCCATCTCCGACAAAATTTGAACATGTTTATCATGATTTGAATGGGAAAATAGATGTAATAATCGAAGATGAACAATCGGATATCGGTTTAGAAAGTACGGTTATTGATTGTACAAAATATCCACTTGTTATTGCACGTCCTGGGGATATTACTAAAGAAGATATTGAGTCTGTATTAGGAGAAGGTAGTGTGAAGTATAATGACGAAATACTTACACAGAATGCAACGCCTATATCACCAGGAATGAAATATAGACATTATTCTCCTGAAGCGGAATTAGTATTGTTTAATGATTCATTTGAAAATTTAATAAATATTTTAAAAGATAAAAATCAAAAAACCGGTTTTATTACATATAAAGAAATGAAATCTAGAGTTAATGATTTAAATGTTTCTATAAAATATTTAGCAGATAATGAGAAAAGTGTTGAACAATCTAATAAAAATTTATATAATATTCTAAGGGAGTTTGATGAAGAAAAGGTAGAGGAAATTTTTATACTACCAATCGGAGAAACGAAAGAGAATAAAGCTTTGTTGAATAGACTTAATAAAGCTATAAGTAAAAAATAAAGTAGGAGATTTGTAATGAAAAAGTTATATGTAGTTATACCTTGTTACAATGAAGAAGAGGTATTAAATGAGACTGCAAAAAGATTAGAAGTTAAAATGAATTCTATGATAGAAGAAGATTTAATTTCAAAAGATAGCCGTGTTGTCTTAGTGAACGATGGTTCAAAAGACAGAACATGGGAAATGATAGAAGAACTTCATGAAAAGAATCCATTATTCAGTGGTATTAACTTAAGTAGAAATAGAGGACACCAAAATGCACTTTTAGCAGGACTTATGACTGTTAAAGATCACTGTGATGTAAGTATTTCTATGGATGCTGATTTACAAGATGATATTAACGCTATGGATGAAATGATGAAGAAATATCTAGCAGGTGCTGATGTGGTTTATGGTGTTCGTTCTGCAAGAACTACGGATACATTCTTTAAACGTTTCACAGCTGAAGCATTCTATAAAGTGATGGAAAAACTGGGGGCAAACACAGTGTTTAACCATGCTGACTATCGTTTAATGAGTAAACGTGCGTTAGAGGGATTAGCTCAGTTTAAAGAAGTAAACTTATTCTTACGTGGTATTGTTCCTATGATAGGATATCCAAGTGATATCGTTACATATGAACGTGCAGAAAGATTCGCTGGAGAAAGTAAATATCCATTATCTAAGATGTTAGCATTTGCTTTCGAAGGAATTACTTCTTTATCTGTAAAGTTAATTAGATTTATTACTATAGGTGGAGCATTAATGATATTTATTGCTGCGATAGTATTTTTCTACACATTGTATAGTTATTTTGCAGGATTTGCAAGACCAGGCTGGTCAAGTTTAATGATATCAATGTGGTTTATTGGTGGAATGATTATGATTTCACTAGGTATTGTGGGTGAATACGTAGGTAAAATCTACTTAGAAACAAAAGGACGCCCAAGATTTATTGTTGAAAAATTCTTAAACGAAGAGAAAAACGAAGAGGAATAATTGACAATGAATAAGGAAATATTAAATAAATTTTCTAACTTTTTAGTAAAAGTTATAGCTGTAATTTTTATGATACTTATGGGGATAAACTCTTTATTAGTATTAACAAAAACAGCGGTATTTCCGAAAGATTATCAAGAAACTTTATATTATGAAAATGTCAGTGCTATACTAAATATTATGTTCCTTATAATATTTAGTATAGTTATCTTAATATTAGCGAGATATTTGAAAAAAATAATAAGTGTTCAAAGATTAGTATTGATAGTTATGATCTATGCCTTTATTATTAGTATCTTGTTTGCAATATTAAGAAGAGACTATGTTCAGTTTGATCCTTTTAACGTAATAGATCAAGCTAATAATTTCATAAGAGAAAACTACAGTGGTCTTGATAAAGGAAATAACTATTTATACATATATTCACATCAAATTACAACAGTATTTTTATTCCAAATTATACTGTCATTATTTGGTAGAGCAACATTTATTTTATATATAATGCAAAGTTTTTCAATAAGTTTTATTATCTTTATGTTATATAAAATAGCGAATATAATGTTTGATGATGAGGATACGAATTATCTAGTTGTAATTCTTAGTGGTCTATGTTTTCCGTTAATATTCTATGTTGCATTTGTATATGGATTATTACCGGGTATGTTTTTAACATTACTAGCTTACTATTACTTTATAAAGTATACTAAACATAAAAAATGGTATATGTTAGTAATAAGTGCTATTAGTATTAATGTTGCGATACTATTTATAGGTAATAACTTAATACATATGTTAGCTATATTCTCTGCAGCAGTTATTTATCTTATTAGAGTTAGAGATAAAAAAGTGATTGCGTTTATGGTCAGCTGTCTGTTTTTAATGAGTGCCTCTAAGAGTTTAATTTACAACTATTATGAAGTGAAAAGTCAAAAGACCATTGCAGATGGTGTCCCAAAAATTACATGGATAGCTATGGGAATGCAAGAAGGAGATCGTGAAGCTGGTTGGTGGAATAGATTTAACTATGATATTATGCCAGAAGAAGATTATGATACAAATCGTATAACCGAAATCTCTAAGGATTCTATAAAACAAAGAGCAGAAGTGTTTAAGAAAAAACCCTAGATATGCTGTGGATTTTTATCAAAGAAAATATGAAAATCAATTTTTAGAACCAACATTCCAAAGTTTATTGGTAACTGCACCACAAAGGAATTTTGATAGCGAAACTAAGTTAGAAAAAGTAAAAGACTTTTTTATAAAACAAATTTATTTTGATGAAACTCATCACGTACTTACTTTTATCATGAAGGTATTTCAAGTATTTGTATATATATTTTCTGTAGTATTTGCAATAAATGTTTATAAGAAGAAAAAAGAAATATTAACGATAATTCCTGTAGCCTTCATTGGTGGAACGTTATTCCATATGATATGGGAAGCGAAAAGTAGATATGTATTTCCGTACTTTGTATTTTTAATTCCACTTGCTGCATATGGATTAATAATTGTAAGAAATAAAATAACTGAATATAGAAAAAAATAAAGAGGAAAAAAATGAAAAAGGTAATATATAAAGCTTTTATCATAACGTTATTAGGATTAACAGTATCTGCTCCAGAGGTAAAAGCTAACGATGTCTATGTACCCTTTGGAGAAAAGAAATTTACTGAAATTGAAAATAGCGAAAAATAGAGTTCGATGACCTAAATCTTAAAGAGGCTTTAATAGAATACTATAAGTTTCATATTAATAAAGATTTTAAAGGTGAGGAAATAACTGTAGGTATGATGGAACAATTTACAAGTCTGTCATTACCTTGGAAAAACATTTTTTCTCTAAAAGGTTTAGAATACGCTGTTAACTTAAAAATCTAAACTTATCTAATAACTTTATCGAAGATATTACACCATTAGAAAAGTTAGTTGAGTTAGAAGATTTAAACCTTACAAACAATAAAATAAAAGATCCAAAGAGTTTAGCTAAATTAACAAAGTTAAGACAATTAGTGCTTAGAAAAAATTTAATGAATAATTTAGACTTTCTAAATGACCTAAAAGTAGAATCATTAGATATTTCTATGAACAGTGTTTTAAAAGATTATATTCCGAATAATTTAAAACTAGAAAATCTAAGAAGTTTAAATCTTTCAGGTATAGGTTTAGATAATATATCATTTTTAAAAAATGCAGGGAAACTTGAGAGTTTAGTTGCCGAAGAAAATGCTATTAAAGATTTAACTCCATTAGCTGAATTGAAGACTTTAAGAACTTTATATTTAGATAGAAATAATATTAGTGATATTACAGCGCTTAAAGATTTGGCTAGTTTAGAAGAATTACTATTATATAAAAATAATATCGAGAATGTAGATGCGTTAAAAGATAAAAAAATATCTATATCGACTAATGTTAAATGATAATCTAGGTTTAAAAAATATAGATGCATTAAAAGATGTACCAAATATTTCTAGCTTAGATATATCTAATACTTCGGTAACCGATATTTCAGCATTAAAGGATGCTAAGTATCTATATTATATCGCTTTGAAAGATACAAAAATTAGTGACGGTGATATAAGTTCATTTGAGAAAAGTAATCTAGAAGTTAAAAAGTCTAATAACATAGATAAAAAGCTAGAAATAGTAAAAACAGAAGCTGCGAAATATTTTAGTATTAAAAATTATATTTTTATGGTATTAATGCTAATTTTTACTTTTAGTGGTATTAGAAGCTACTGGAGAAAAAATAAATAAAATGCAAAAGATAGATGAGTTTCCCCTTGAAATTCATCTATCTTTGTGCTAGAATTACATTAATGAAATAAATCAATGTATACTTAGGATAAGATATATATTTAACTTATTTAAGAGAGGGTATGGTGCTGAAAATACCTATAAGCAATATATGTTACTACCTAGCTAATAGTATTAACATAGTTAGTGAGCTTTATTCACAAAGAGGAAGTACATTTACTTCGAATTTGGGTGGTACCACGAAAAGATTCGTCCCTTCTTTAGTTTCGGCTAGAGAAGGGGCTTTTTTAATTTCTAAGTAAGTTAGACTAAGTATATAAAAAAGAAGGAGACCTTAATATGGCTAAATTAGTTTTTCCAGATGGAAATGTAAGAGAATATGATAATAAAACACCATTAGAAATCGCTGAAAGTATTAGTGTAAGTCTTAAGAAAAAAGTGATTTCTGCAAATTAGATGAAGATTATATCGAAGTTAACAAACCAATAACAAAAGATGGTCACTTAAAACTTATCGTTGCAGATGATGAAGATAAAGACAGCTTATATGTATTACGTCACTCATCAGCACACGTATTAGCACAAGCTTTAAGAAGATTATACGGTAAAGATGTACACTTCGGTGTTGGTCCAGCTATCGATGGTGGATTCTACTACGACTTTGACGCTGAATACAAAGTAACAGAAGAAGATTTTAAAGCAATTGAAAAAGAAGTTAAGAAAATTATTAGCGAAAACCATGCAATTGAAGGTCGCGAAGTAAGCAAAGAAGAAGCTTTAGAAATCTTTAAAGAAGATCCATATAAAGTAGAATTAATTAACGATCTTCCAGCTGATGAAGTTATCACAGTTTACACACAAGGAGACTTCACTGACCTTTGTCGTGGTGGGCATGTAAGTGCAACTTCAAAAATTAAAGAATTCAAATTATTATCTGTAGCTGGTGCATACTGGAGAGGTAATAGTGATAATAAAATGTTACAACGTATCTACGGAACAGCTTATTTCACTAAAGAACATTTAGAACAACACTTAGTACGTCTACAAGAAGCACGTGAACGTGATCACAGAAAACTAGGTAAAGAATTAGGAATCTTCACTACAAGTCAAAAAGTTGGTGCTGGATTACCATTATGGTTACCAAATGGTGCTACTATCCGTCGTACTATCGAAAGATATATCGTTGATAAAGAAGTAGAATTAGGATATGACCACGTTTATACTCCAATTATGGGATCTAAAGATTTATATATTACAAGTGGACACTGGGAACACTACCAAGAAGACATGTTCCCACCAATGGAGATGGATCACGAAACAATGGTACTTCGTCCAATGAACTGTCCTCACCACATGATGGTTTATAAAAATGAACGTCACTCATACCGTGAACTTCCAATACGTATCGCAGAGCTTGGAATGATGCACCGTTATGAAGCAAGTGGAGCAGTAAGTGGACTACAACGTGTTCGTGGTATGACTCTAAACGATGCTCACATTTTCGTACGTCCAGATCAACTTAAAGATGAATTCAAACTTACTGTAGGACTTATTGAAGAAGCATATAAAGATTTAGGTATTAAAAACTTCAGCTACCGTCTATCATACAGAGATCCAGAAAATACTGAAAAATACTTCGATGATGATGCGATGTGGAATAACGCTCAACAAATGTTAAAAGAAACTGCTGACGAGTTAGGTTTAGATTATGTTGAAGCTGAAGGAGAAGCGGCATTCTACGGACCGAAACTTGACGTTCAAGTAGAAACAGCAATCGGAAAACAAGAAACATTATCTACAATTCAATTAGACTTCTTATTACCAGAAAGATTCGAATTAGAATATATTGGTGAAGATGGAAAAGCTCATCGTCCAGTAGTTATCCACCGTGGTATTGTATCAACAATGGAAAGAATGGTTGCTTTCTTATTAGAAGAGTACAAAGGAGATTTACCAACATGGTTATCACCAAACCAAGTACGTATTATCCCAGTAAACAATGACTACCACTATGATTATTCTAAAGAAATCATGCAAGAACTTAAAAAAGCTGGTGTTAAAGTAGCTATCGATGATAGAGATGAAAAACTAGGATACAAAATCCGTGAAGCAGCAAGCAAAAAAATTCCATATACTTTAGTAATTGGAGATAAAGAAGTAGAAAACAGAAATGTTAACGTAAGAACATTCGGTTCACACGATCAAAAAGAAGAAAGCTTTGCTGAATTCAAAGAAAATATCTTAAGAGAAATCAACGAAAGATTAATCGAGAAAAACGCATAGTAAAATAGGGAGTGACTCAAAAATCGTGATTACGGAGAAACAAGATTTTGTCGAGTCACTTTCCGCAGTGGTTTATTAGACATCAATAAACTATTGACTTTATTGGTTCTCGTATGATCTTTGTAAAATTCTAGGATTATTGGATAAGCTCATAATCATAATAAGGAGAGGTATAATGTTAACTCAATTAACAAAAAATGTAAAAAAAGGTCAAGTTAGAGTAAAAATTAAAACTACTCATGGAGATATGACTTTCAAATTATTTGAAAAAGATATTCCAAAAGCAGTAGAAAACTTTTTAACTCACGCAAAAAATGGATACTATAAAGGTATTATTTTCCACCGTGTAATTAAAGACTTTATGATTCAAGGTGGAGACCCGACTGGTACAGGTATGGGAGGAGAATCAATCTGGGGACGTAGTTTCGAAGATGAATTCTCAATGGATTACTTCCACTTCTACGGTGCGTTAAGTATGGCGAATGCCGGGCCGAACACAAATGGAAGTCAATTCTTTATAGTTCAAAATTCTCATGTAGATGCTAGAACTTTACAAGCACTTGAACAAGGTGGTTGGCCACAAGAAGCTGTTGAAGGATATGCTAAACTAGGGGGAACTCCTCACTTAGATCACCGTCACACAGTATTTGGACACCTAATCGCAGGTGCAAAAACATTGGAGAAAATTGCAGCTGTGAAAACTGGAGCTCAAGACAAGCCAGTTGAAGAAGTTGTGATTCTTGATATAGAAGTTAAATAAATATAAGAAAGCAAGATTAATGAGATTAATCTTGCTTTTCTATATACTCATGAAGAAATAATAATTATATAATTTTAGAATTTAGAATTTAGAATTTAGAGTTTATGATAATTTAGGGAACAGAAGAAAAGTGTTTTTTAGAATAAAATATTATTAGTTAATTTAAATTTACTTAAAAATTAATTAAAAAAAATAGAAAAAAAATGCTTTTAAAATGACTATTCATGTGATATAATTATGAAAGTTTGAATATAAAAAAAGGAGAAGAAGAATGGCAGAAAAAACAAAAGTAAAACCAATTCTAGATGTTCATGAAAAGCCTAACTTAGCTCTATGGGTAACGTTAAGCTTACAACACTTATTCGCAATGTTTGGAGCGACGGTGTTAGTACCGATTTTAACAGGATTACCAGCAAGTACTGCTTTAACAACATCAGGTATTGGAACACTTACGTATTTATTAATAACTAGAGGTAAAATTCCTGCGTATTTAGGATCTTCATTTGCCTTCATTAATCCGATTATTGTGCTTTCAACTACTCACAGTGTTGAAACAGCAATGCTTGGTGCATTTTTTAGCCAGCTTAGTTTATGGGGTTGTAGCAATGTTAATTTACAAATTTGGTGTAAATTGGTTATTGAAACTTTTACCACCAGTAGTAGTTGGACCTATTATCATTGTTATTGGACTTGGGATTGCTCCTACAGCAATTAATATGGCGATGTACAAAACAGTAGATGGAGCTAAAGTTTATGATTTAAAATACTTCTTAGTAGCTCTTATCACATTAGCAGCAACAATCTTCTGTTGTGTTGCTTTAAGAGGATTTGCTAAACAAATTCCAGTATTATTAGGAATTGTGTTTGGATATATTGTCGCTGTATTTGCAGGATTAGTTGATTTCCAACCAGTTATTGACGCTCCTTGGTTTAGCTTACCAAAGTTCACAATTCCTTTTGTGACATATACACCACATTGGAATGTAGCAGCATTAGCAATGGTACCTATTGCTATAGTAACAATTAACGAACACATCGGTCACCAAATGGTATTATCTGAAGTAGTAGGAAGAAACTTCTTAAAAGATCCAGGATTACACCGTTCAATCTTAGCTGATGGAACAGCGATGATGTTTGCATCACTTTTAGGTGGACCACCAAGTACAACATATGGTGAAAACATTGGGGTTCTTGCTATTACACGTATCTTCTCTGTATTCGTATTAGGAGGAGCGGCGGTATTCGCACTTATCTTAAGTTTTGTAGGTAAGTTCTCAGCTCTGATCTCTACGATTCCATCACCAGTTATGGGTGGTGTATCGATCTTACTATTCGGTATAATCGCTTCAAGTGGACTTAGAATGTTAGTAGATGAAAAAGTAGACTTAAGTATCAACAGAAACTTAGTAATTTCATCAGTAATCATCGTTTTTAGGTGTTGGTGGAGCAATGCTGAAATTCGAAAGCATTAACTTCGAACTTCCAGCAATGGCTCTTGCAGCTATCAGTGGTGTGTTATTAAATGCATTCTTACCAAAAGAAGATAAAAAATAGAAATTAATTAAATAGCTAGTAACTTATCTGAACAAGTTACTAGCTATTTTTTTATGAAAAAAAATATGAAGATTTAATTTATAATAGTAAAGTCTATTTCTAAGTAGGGGCTAGACTATTTTAATCTCCTTTTTCTAGTAGTTTTGAAAACTAGGTAAATTCCTAATATTTTTATTGAATAACCAAAATAGAAAAATACTGAAAATTAATAATGAAGTAATAATGATAATAGTCTCTATGTTATATTTTATACTTAGTACTCCTGCTAATAATGCTCCTAGCGGACTAAAGGCTATAGACAAGCCAATCATAGTAGACATAGCAACATCTAATTTATCCTTACTTACAATGCATTGGATCATTGTTTGAGAATATGTATTTAAAATTCCAATCAATATCCAACCAAAAAGAAATAATGAGAAATTTATAATTTTGTTTGTAATGGAATTATTGTTAATTATGCTAAGTGCTCCCCAAGATAGACCTATGCCTAGTGTGAATGTAGTGTATAAAACTCCCAATCTTATATTTTTTAATATCTGACTGTTAGAAAGAAATGCTCCTATTAGGATACCAAGTCCAGATGCACTAAGTAAAACTCCATAAAAATAACTAGTTTCCGAATACTCAGGAAGTAGAGTTAGTAATGAACTGGTAGAAAAATTAATTATTATTATTCCAATTAATAATGGTTTTAATAAAGGAGTATTCCAAATTTTTATACCACTACTTAATTTAGAAAAGTAGTTTTCTTGTATAGTATTAGTATTTTCATTTTTAGATAAATCATCTGATAAGAAGATGAATAAAGTACTATTAATAAAGAATGTAATACTATTTATTATGAATGCAAATATAGTTCCGAAAATTGAAATAATATATCCACCTATTGAATTAAAGAGTGCATCACTACCTTGGTAAGCTATAGAAAATAATGAATTTGCTTTAACTAAATCTTCTTGTTTAACTATTTTTGGAAGTAAGGCAAGTTGAATAGGATAAACTATTTGATTAATGAAACTAATACAAACTATAAAAATTATTAGCATAGTAATCTGCAATTTATTTACGTAGATTAGATAAGTAATAACGAGTAATATTATAGCTTGCAATAACTGTGAAATAATTAAAAATCTCTTTACATTAAACTTATTGATTATTGGTGAGATAAATATTTGTAATATAGCGGTGAATGATATTAAAAATAAGGTAATACCACTATAAAAGGTCGATTTAGTTAATGTATATATCAATGTTAAAGTAGCAATTGAATATATGCTGTCACCGAAGTTGGTGATTAAACGACCGAATAGTAAAAGTGAAAAGTTTTTATTTTTAAACATAGTGTCCACATCCTTTATAAAATTTTAAACGTTAAAAAATATTTGACAGTATTAGTATTATTTAACAGCTCTTAACGAGCTGTAGAAATAATACTAATACTAACACTATTTTTATCATCTGAGGAGAATTTTTTCTCTAGTTTTTTAACTTCATTCCAGAAATCTTCCATGTCTTCTTTATTTATATTAAAATTAACTGAAGTATTGTTAAATAAGTCGTTAAAGATACTAGGTGAAGGTACAAACGCTTGTGCAGTCGGTAGATAGTATTTTTGGATTATACCATTAATTGTATCTGTATCAACTACTTCGATAAAATTATTTTCCTCTAGAATATTAAGGTGATAGTGTATTTTAGTTCTATTAATTTTTAATAGTTTAGCAAGTTCTTTTTGAGTTTTTCTTTTCTGTACCCGAGTGTCGTAAGAATATTATTCTTAAAAGGATCAGAAATAACCTTTAACTTCTCGAATATCTGTAATATATTG
>CAKMQF010000019.1 GCA_927911745.1 uncultured Gemella sp. | reverse complement strand
GGCACTACTTTTTCGTTAGCTAACTTAACCATTTTAGTAATTAAGCTTTCTACAGTCTCATTATCACTTATCTCATAAATAGCTGGGTATAAATATCCTTCTAAAGCATATTTAATATCTTTCCATAAACATCATCCGTGATTAATTCAGGGAATTGTTTCTGTAATTTTTTAATAAATTCAGCATCATTAACTTTTTCTAAAAATTCATCACTACTTAATTTAGTTTTTTCTAAATTCTTAGCAATCTTAAGAATACTGTCACCTTCTATTAAAGCAAACGAATTACCTGAGCTAGCTTTATTTTTAGTGCCAAGCTCTTGCATAATTTGAGATAAGCTCATGCTTTGTTTTAAATTAAAGTTACCCACGTAAAATGATGTATTCGGGTGTAATCTTGCATAGATTTTAAATACTTCTTCGTTTTTTATTAAACCTTTAGCTTTTAATTCCTGAGCAATCTTAGCACTACCATAATTTTCTCTAATTTCAACGGGAATATCTTTATTATTAGTCTTATCAACTGGAGTTGTCATATAGTAAAACAGTGATAAGACTGCTATTCCTAGAACAACAAAGAAAGTAATAATTACAGGAATAATTGATTTTTTCTTCCTATTTTTTTTCTTTAGTTCTCTACTTCTTCTAATTTTATCTTCTCTCATCTTTTACTCGCTTTCATCGTAGTAGAAAGTATCTAATACTTCTGAAATCATATCATATTCTTCATCTGTTTCAACTGGTTCAAATCTAACACTATCCTCACCATCTTCAACACATACCATTGGGAAGATGCTAATTTCCTCTTCGTCGATTGTTTCTTCTTCAGCGAAAATATAGTATAAGTTACCATTGTTGGATTAGTAAATTCTAAAATTTTACGGTATTCTTTTTCTTCACCTTCTAATGTACTAAGTGTGTACACCTCTTCTGTATTATCGATACTAATGTTTTTTAAATCTTTCTCTTGCATTTAATTTTCCTCCTGAAATATATATATTAATTTAATTTATCTAAATATGTCTGAAGTATTAATACTGCAGCCATTTTATCAATAACATTTTTTCTTTTTTTTTCTTGAAACATTAGCTTCAAGAAGTACTCTTTCAGCACCCATTGTAGTCAAACGTTCATCTTGTAAAATTATTTCAACATTTTTTTATTTTCTTTTTCAATACTTCTACAAAATACAGTGTTGCTTCTCCTCTAAAACCTACAGAATTATCCATGTTTTTAGGAAGACCAACTACTATTGTTCCTACATTGTGCTCTTGAACTAATTCCTTAATTCTTTTAATTTTAAAATCTTTAACCTGCTCATTAATATTTATGGTTTCTATACCTTGTGCAGTGAACCCTAACAAATCACTAACGGCAACACCGATAGTTTTTGATCCGTAATCAAGGCCCATAATTCTTTTATCTAACATTTAAGACTCCTGTATAAAAAAGTATAATAAGTACTCTAGTATATCATCCATTTCTATTAATCTTATTTGCTCCCTTGCATGATTATCTCTAGGAATATATACTGGATCAGCAGTTTTGATATATCCCATTAGTTGATTAATAGGGTCGTATCCACGCTGCTTAATTGTCTCCACAACATTTTTTAAAATGTTATGAATATCATTTTTATCATAAAAATTGCTATCAAATAATCTTGTTTCATCGAAATTTGTCATAATCTTAACCTCCGATTATACTAACTCTACTAAGATACCTACTGCATTTTCTCCTGTGTGTGTTGAAATAATTGGTGTTGTAGTGAAGATTTCATCTTCATTTACTTCATAATCAAATGATTCTTTTAAAGCTGATCTTATCAATGTAACATATTCATCAGCTAAAGCATTTGGCAAGCTGATATTTTTTATTGATTTTCCTTGTTTCGCTTCTTCAATGTGTTTAATCAAAGTTTGAACCAATTTTTTCTTTCCACGAACTTTATCTAAGGCAACCAACTCAGTTTCTTTTAACTGTGTTAAAACTTTAATATTTAGTAAACCTCCAATTAAAGCTTGTGACTTACTTAGTCTACCACCTTTTACCAAATTGTCAAGTTTATCGATTGTAACATACGTTAAAATATTTTTAGCTTTTTCTCTTAAACTTTCTGCAATTACCTCTACAGCTACATTTTCTTCAAGCTGTTTTAGACACTCTTTAAGTAAGAAAACCATCCCTCGTGTTGTTGTCTTAGTATCAACAACGTGCACTCCTTCAAATTCCGAACTTGCGGTAACAGCCGTATTATATGTACCACTTAAAGCAGAAGAAAGTGTTAAAACAATAACCTTATAGCCTTCATTAGTCCATTTTTCAAAAGCTTCTATAAATTTACCAATTGCAGGTTGACTTGTCGTATATGAAGTTGCTGTTCTCATTCTCTCAATATATTCATCATTGCTAATTGTACGATAATCGTACTCCGTGCCATCTATATTAATTGTCAGAGGAATTACATCCACATTGTATTTTTCAATTTCATCAAAAGTTAAATCACTAGATGAATCAATAATTACTTTTACTTTTTCTACCATTTACTATTTCCTCTTTCTTTTATAATGTATAAATACATAATCAAATTCATTGTTTTCGTCTTTTGAAAATTCTTCTCTGCTAATTAATTCCCATTCATTTTCATCAAATTCAGGAAACTTCGTATCAGCTTCGACAATTGTATTTACTTCTGTTATATACATTTCGTCACATTTATCAAAATATTTATTATAAATCATACCTCCACCAAATATATAAGCCTTTTCCGTCTCAAAATTTTCTAAAATAGAATCATCTGTATATACTTCGATATTCGAATAGTGACTTAAAGAATTCTTATCACGAGTTAAAACCCTATTAATTCTATTTGGAAGTGCTCTACCAATGCTATCTAAAGTCTTACGGCCCATGATAATTGTTTGGTTAGTTGTTAATTCTTTAACCCTTAGCATATCATTTTTCAAACGCCAAGGAATAGTATTTTCCTGACCTATTGATTTATTTTTATCGTATGCAACTATTAGTGATAACATATTATACCTCCTAAACTGCTATTGGTGCTTTTATAAATGGATGACTTTCATAATTAATAATTTCAACATCCTCAATTTTAAGATCGAAGATACTTTCAAAATCATTAACTTTTAATTCCGGTAAAGAATACGGCGTTCTAGACATTTGTTCTTTTACTTGATTAAAGTGATTTTTATAAATATGAGCATCACCTAACGTATGAACAAATTCACCTACTTCAAGACCACATTCCTTAGCAATTAAAATAGTAAGTAATGAATATGATGCAATATTAAATGGCACACCTAAAAATACATCTCCGCTTCTTTGATATAGCTGACAACTTAATTTCCCATCGTTCACATAAAATTGGAATAATGAATGACAAGGTGGAAGTGCCATAGTGTCAACTTCTGCTGGATTCCATGACGAAACTATTAAACGACGAGAAGATGGATTAGTTTTAATTTGCTCAACAACATTTTTTAATTGATCAATACCATTAAAATCTCTCCATTGTTTTCCATAAACATTACCTAAATCACCAAACTTTTTAGAAAACTCTTCATCTGAAAGAATTTTTTCTTTAAAAATAGTCATTTGTTCTTTATACTGTTTAGAAAATTCTTCATCAACTAGTGTTCTATGACCAAAATCTGTCATATCTGGTCCAGTGTATTCATCACTTTCTATCCATTTTTTAAAGGCCCATTCATTCCATATATTATTTTTATTTTCAAGTAAAAACTTAATATTAGTGTCTCCTTTGATGAACCATAATAGCTCAGACCATACTAAATTGAAATTTACTTTTTTTGTAGTCAATAATGGGAACCCTTCAGATAAATCAAACTTCATTTGGTATCCAAATATACTCTTAGTACCAACACCTGTTCTATCTTCTTTTTCTATTCCATTTTCTAAAATATGATTACATAATTTTAAATACTCTTTATCTGCCACTCTAATTCTCCATTACGCTTTATAGTTGTGTTTCCTTAAATATTTCATTAAATCTTTAATTTTCTCTAATGAACTTTTACCGAAGTGATGCTCGATACCTTCTACTTCTTCGTAAACTTTATCTTCATCTACCCCTATTAATCTTAGAAAATCTTCTAACAGTTCATGCCTTGTTAAAGCATATTCACCCATTTTTTCCCCTTGCTCAGTTAGGGCAATACCTCTATATTTTCATATACAATGTAGCCTTCAACATCAAGTTTTTTTAACATTTTAGTTACAGTAGATGGATACACATCTAACTTTTCTGCTATATCCGCACTTTCGTGCATAGCCTTTATTTTTTACTAAAGAATAGATAACTTCAATATAATCTTCCATAGTTGGTGTTGCTTTTGCCATATTACATTCCTCCTTTATAAAATTTTAAACGGTGATTTTTCAACATTAGATTTAATAACTTCAATACCCTGCTTAGAAATATGATCTTTTAATAAGTCTTTTACTAAACTTTCTGTAAAGTGACCGATATCAATAATATTCTTTTTCATTTCTATTGCATCAAGTGCAGCATGATATCCTACATCTCCTGTCAAGTAGACATCAACTTCTGGTAGTGAATATAGGAAATCAGCCCCGCTTCCTCCTAATAGTGCTACCGTGCTAATTTCTTTACTATTCCCAATAACTGCAGAAACACTTTCCAATGAGAATTTTTCTTTAATATATACTATAAAATCTTCAATAGATAATGATGAGGATAATTTTCCTATCCTTCCTAATCCAGCTTCCTTATCTAAATTATGCTCAAACAAGACTTTAATATCATCTAATTCAAGCAGTTTGGCTAAGTAATCATTAAGCCCTAGTTTCGCTGAATCTAAGTTAGTATGAAATGAAATTACTGAAATATCATTTTTTTATTAAATCTCTAATAATATTAGACTTGAAATCATCTGTAAAATCTAATGATTTCAGTGGTTTAAAAATAAGAGGATGATGAGAAACTATTAAATCTACATTATTATCTATAGCTTCCTTTACCACTTTTGTAGTTACGTCTAAGCAAACTAAAACCTTATTAACATTACTCTTATTATCACCTAACATTAAGCCGACATTATCCCATTTTTCAGCAAGTTTAACATCCGCTAATTCATTTAGTTGATTGTATACATCTTTTACAGTGATCACAAATCTAACCTCCTTTAATTGTTTTCATATTATTATAACACTTTATAAAAAATATTGCCATAACGAAACATAGTTTGTAATTAAAATAACATATTTATTTTCTTTAATAATTTTTCTATCTCTATAAAATTATAATATCTATTAATACTATATAAACATCAATAAACTTTATATTCACCTCATATACACTAGACATTTTTTCTATAATATATTATTATTGTTCATATAAAGAAATTAGTAGGAGTTAATTATGCAAACTGTTGAAGGTTATTTAAATAAAATTATTTTTCACAATAAAGAAAATAATTATTATATATTATCTATATTTTTAAATGATCAGTACGATTTTGTTGATGGAGATTATCTTAGTGTTGTCGGTACATTTAACGACTTCGAATTCGTTGAAGATGATTTATATTCATTTAAAGGAGAAATTGTACAACATAGAAAATACGGAACACAATTATCTGCAATCGTTGTAGAACCTGTTATTGAAAAAGATAAAGAAGCTATTGTTTCTTATCTTTCAAGCTCTATATTCCAAGGTGTTGGAAGAAAAACAGCCGAATTAATAGTTGATACACTTGGAGTTGATGCATTAGATAAAATTTATGAAGATAAAGATTCTCTATTTAACATAAAAGGTATTCCAGAACAACGAAAAGATACAATATATGCTACTATTGTTGCAAATAAACAAACACAAGACATTATCTTGAAACTAAACGAGTATAATCTTAGCAATAATTTGATTCTAAAAATATATAACTTCTATAAACATAATACACTTCGTACTATTACGGAAAGTCCCTACTCCTTAATAAAAGATATTAAAGGTATTAACTTTAAAACAGTAGATAAAATAGCCGAAACTAATGAAATAGCCGCAAACGACCGCGAGAGAATTCTTTATGCTTTTATTTATACAATAAATTCATTTTGTTTTTCAACTGGTAATACATATATATCAAAAAATACACTACTCTATAATACGTTTAATATACTATATAGCTCTAGAAATATAGCCGTAGCTAAAGAAGATATACTAAGTTCTTACGATTACGCAATAGATACCGGTAAACTAATAGAAATTGAAGATCGAGTATTTTTACCTGAAATTTACTATTCTGAGTTCTCTATATACAGTGACATTAGTAAAAGATTAGAACTCGAAGATGATTTTGATATAAGCGACAGCTTACTTGATAAATATATAGAAGAGGTTGAAGATGAATTAGAGATATCTTACGATATCGTGCAAATAGCCGCAATCAAAAATTGTATTAAAAATAACTTCGCTATTTTAACCGGTGGTCCCGGAACAGGGAAAACTACAATAATACTTGCTGTAATAAAAATCTTCCAAAAAAATTAAAAACTACAGTATTCACGACTTACTTGATGAATCTAGAAGTATTCTTACTCTATGTGCACCTACTGGTAAGGCTGCAAAAAGAATGTCAGAAAGTACTGGCTTTTATGCTTCAACAATTCATAAAGCCATTGGTTGGAGTACAGAAGATGAAAACATGGAAGAATTCGTTAGTGAAAAATTTATTAAATCAGAACTAGTTATAATCGATGAATCTAGTATGATTGATGTATTTTTAATGTACAATTTACTAAAAATCATTAACAAAGACGCTAAAATTATACTAGTTGGAGACAATGATCAACTACCTTCTATTGCTCCTGGTAATGTCCTTAATGATTTAATTAATTCCAAAGCGATTTCCACAGTAAAATTAAATAAAATATTTAGACAAAGTGAACATTCAAGTATTATTAATATTTCACACTCAATAAAAAATAACATTCCCTTTGATGTTTTAGAGAATTTCGATGATAAAGAATTCATCTCAGCAAACAAAAATGAAATGATAAATGTCATCTCAGCCATCTATGATGATTTAATAAAAGGTTCTGCAAAAGAAAATATCCAAATACTAGCTCCAATATACAAAGGTACAAGTGGGATTAACGAAATCAATATGGCTATTCAATCGAGATTTAACGATAATGAAGAGCAAATTGAATATGGAGAATTAATTTATAAAGTTAACGATCGTGTTATGCAGTTAGTTAATAGACCTGAAGATAATATATTTAATGGAGATATCGGATATATAGAACAAATTTATAAAGAAGGAAATAAATTTAAAATAGTAATAGATTATGACGGTAATTATGTAACCTACGAAAAGACAGAACTAAATCAAATTACTCTCTCTTATGCTTGTTCGATTCACAAAGCACAGGGTTCTGAATTTGAAAATGTTATAATTCCATTTATTGATAATTATAATTTTATGTTAAATAAAAATCTTACATATACGGCAATAACACGAGCTAAGAAAAAATTAATATTATGTGGTGATTCAAAGGTATTTTATAAATCTATTGAACCAACAAATGTCGTAACTAGACAAACCTCACTAGAGTGGTTCTTCACTACTGATAGAGAAGCGGAAATACAAAATATTGAATTAGAAGAAATTAAAGAATATATATTGGATTTTCAAAATATTAACTCTATCGACCCAATGATTGGTATGGACAATATAAAACCAACAGATTTTATTTAAGTACAAATAAGAAAACCTAGATGTAGCTAAAACTACTTCTAGGTTTTCTTATTTTACATTACTGCAAGATCACGTGCAATCTTATCTATATCATTAATATTTAAGAAAGCGGCATCTATTGCAGCACCTTTCTTACTTTCTACTGAAGTATTCACAGCTGTAACAACATTTTTAGTTAAAGACTCTAAACGTTGAACTTTTTGCTTAACCTCATCTAACTTTCCATATTCAATAGTATCGTTAGATAATGATTTTAAAGTTAACATTGAAGCATTTACCTTCTCTGTTGCTTCTTTGAATTTATCTACTTTATCTCCTAAAGAACGGCCTTTATCAAGATCAGTTTGAATAGTTCCTGCTAATTCATCGAAACTAATTAACTCTTTAGAAAATGCAGTAAGTTTATTTTTCATAAAATCTTTTGAATATTTCTTATTAGAAATTTCAAAACTCTTATTAGCACTATCTTTAACACTAAATGTAGCAGTATTATTATTCTTAGTAACAATTACAATATTGAAGTCTTTATTATTAAACTCATTCGAATTAATACCGTCAACACTAACTGTTTTTCCATTAAAACTATTTAGTTTTAACGATTTTAGAAGTGTCTCAAAACCTTCTTTAGTTATTACTTCTTCATTAGTGGTGATTACTAATTTATTATCTTTTTTATTAAATTCTGTTTTTTCTAGCTGGCTTATTGAAACAGAATTTGTAAGGTTTTGTAATTGTTCAGTAGAAATATCTCCTTTAGAACTACAACCTTGCAAAATTAGCAAGGTTGTTAGTAATATTATCAGCTTTTTCATTACTTATTAGAATAATTCTGGTGCTGAGATAATGTTTAAGTTTTCGTCGATTTCAAATACTAATGGAGTACCAGTTGGTAAGTTAAGATCTAAGATTTGTTCATCTGAGATGTTTAATAAGTATTTGATTAACGCTCTTAAACTGTTACCGTGAGCAGAGATAAGCACGTTTTTACCAGCTTTAATTTGTTTAGAAATATCGCTTTCCCAGTATGGTAATACACGATCAATAGTAAGTTTTAAACTTTCTCCTGTTGGGATTTCTCCTTCTGGAATTTCTTTATATCTATCGATGTTTCCTGGGTACATGTCGCTAGATTTATCTAACGCAGGAGGAGCTACGTCAAAACTTCTTCTCCAGATGTGAACTTGTTCGTCTCCATATTTTTCTGCTGTTTCAGCTTTGTTAAGACCTTGTAAAGCTCCATAGTGTCTTTCGTTTAATCTCCAGCTTTTGTGTACTGGAATCCATAATAAATCTAATTCTTCTAAGAATAGGTTTAAAGTTTTGATAGCACGTTTTTGGTATGAAGTGTAAGCCACATCAAAAGTAAGACCTAATTCTTTAAGAGTTTGTCCACCTTTAATAGCTTCTTGTCTACCTTTATCAGTGATGTCTACATCAACCCATCCAGTAAATCTGTTTTCAAGGTTCCATTGGCTTTCACCATGTCTAGTTAATACTAATTTCATTTAAGAAATCCTCCTAGTTTTGTTATTATATTTTTATTATACAATATTTTCTAGTATTAGTACATAGTTTTTATATGAAAAACACAATTGAAAACGTTATAACCGCAAGAATTAGTAAAAATATTTATGTTGTAGTATAGACTGATATATATTAGCAAATAAAAATAAGATTAGGCTCTAATTACAGTACACCTAATCTTAAAGTAGTAAACAATATTTTTTTATCATAATAACCTATAGAACAGAAAATGTTTATATTAATACACTTTACGGTTCAACTTCCCTCTTTTTTCAATTTTTAATTTATTAGTTTCAAAAAATGTAAATACTTTTGCTAATAAAACTAGTATGATTATCCAATATATAAACATAAAATTACCTTCTTTCTTTTTATACGTAAAACTTAATTTCTTATCATACTTATATAATAACATACGGAAAACCGAAAATCAAGTAAAAAATTCATATTTCTTAATTTTTTTTTATAAAGTTACTTGATTTTATATACGGTTTACTTTATAATTTATATATAGATAAAAAAAGATTGGAAAAATATTATGACTACAACATTTAGTATTAGATTTAAACAATGTTTAAAAGAAAAGAATATAAAGCAAGCTGAACTTGCTCGTTCTACTAATATTACTCCATCATCAATTAGCGATTGGTCTAAAGGGAAATATACTCCAAAAAGAGATAAGCTTATTATAATAGCTGAATATCTATCGGTTAATCCAGATTGGCTTGTCGGTGACAGTGATACAATGGATAGCGAAACTCCTAAAGAAAAATCATTTAATACAGAAGATTTTTCTGATGATGTTTCTAAACTACCTATACTTGGAACTATCTGTGCTGGTGATGGTGTTTATATTGAAGAGGAATATGATGAGCATATTTTCATAGATCAAGGAATGAGAGCTGATTTCGCACTGAGAGTAAAGGGAGATAGTATGATTGAAGCTGGTATATTTGATGGTGATTTAGTATTTATACGCCAACAAAGTTCAGTTAAAAACGGGAAAATTGCCGCAGTTCGTTTAACTGATTGGAACGAAGCTTCTTTAAAGAAAATCTTCGTTAAAAATGACAATGTAATTCTTTATCCTTGCAATCCTGATTATGAACCAATTGTTACACGTAACGTAGAAATAATCGGAGAATGCGTTGGAGTATATAGGGAACTTTAATTTTTTGATTTTAAACAGATTATCAAACGCCAAAAAGCGAAAATTACTTAGATACTTTTCTAAGTAACTCTCGCTTTTTTTATTTACGAACTAAAAACGCCATTCTATCTCGGCCATTTATATCTCTATAAACTTCAGCCGAATATCCATTCATATCTGCTAGTTTTATAATCTTATCTTTCTGATCATATCCTATTTCAAAAAACATAACTCCATTTTCATTTAAATAATCTTTCGCCTGTTCTATAATTTTTCTATAAAAATACATACCTTCTTCTTCAGCAAATAATGCAAGATGTGGATCATATTTTAGTACATTATCCTGCATTGTAACCTCATCCTTACGGTCTATATATGGAGGATTTGAAACAATAATATCAAACTTATCATCAATATTATTAAAAATATCCGATTTTATGAATTTAATAGTAGCATTATGAGATTGTGCATTTTCTTTTGCAACTTCTATAGCTTCTTCACTAATATCACTAGCAATGACATCAACTGAAACTTGGTCTAATTCTTTTTTTTAATGTGATAGCTATTATACCACTTCCTGTACAAAGATCTAGAATTTTGAATTTATTCTTATTAGACGCTTTTACATATTCAATAACTTTATATATAAGCTCCTCAGTCTCCATCCTCGGTGATAAAACATCTTTAGTTACTTTATATTTCCTATCATAAAAATATTCAAAACCTACTAAATGACTTAATGGAACATCTTCTTTAATATGTTTTTCAATCAAAGAAAAATATTTGTCTTCATTTTCTTTAGAGATTTGCTCTGACAGACTATTCGAGAATAACTGCGGACTTTCATCTAGTATATACATTAGTAAAAATCTAGCTAAAGATTCTTCTTTTCCTTGTCTTCTTAAAAGAAGACAAGCTTTTGTTATAGCTTGCCTTCTGTTCATTATAGTTCTTCACCTTTATTAAGTTCTGCCATTTTCTCAGCTTGCTCTGCAATACGAAGTGCTTCTAGAACTTCATCAAGTTTACCTTCCATAATTTGGTCTAATTTTTGAATAGTTAAACCAATTCTATGATCAGTAACACGGTTTTGAGGATAGTTATATGTTCTAATACGTTCAGAACGGTCCCCAGTACCAACTTTAGATTTACGTTCAGCATCAAACTTAGCTTGTTCTTCTTGTTGATATTTATCATATACACGAGCACGTAAAACTTTCATAGCTTTCTCTTTATTTTTAATCTGAGAACGCTCGTCCTGCATAGATACTACAACTCCTGTAGGAATGTGAGTTAAACGTACAGCTGACATTGTTGTATTTACCGATTGACCTCCAGCACCACTTGATGCAAATGTATCAACACGGATATCATTTTCATTAATATCAATTTCAATTTCTTCAGCTTCTGGTAATACTACTACTGTTGCAGTTGAAGTATGGATACGTCCACTTGATTCTGTTGTAGGGACACGTTGTACACGGTGCGCTCCACTTTCGAATTTCATCTTAGAGTAAACATCTTCACCAGAAATAATGAAGATTGCTTCTTTAATACCACCGATTCCAGTTTCAGAACGTTCTAGTACATCAACTTTCCATCCTTGAGATTCAGCAAATCTAGTGTACATACGTAATAAATCACCTGCGAATAATTGTGCTTCATCACCACCTGCTGCTCCACGAACCTCAACAACAACGTTTTTACCATCGTTAGGATCTTTTGGTAATAATAGAATTTTTAATTCTTCTTCCATAGGTGCAAGAGTTGGTTCTAATTCCTTAATCTCTTCTTGCATCATTTCTTTCATTTCTTTATCTTCTTCAATTTCAAGAAGTTCTTTTGTATCTTTAATTTGTTGAACTATATCTTTATATTCTCTAAATACAGCTACTGTTTTTTCAATAGAGCGTTGTTCTTTTGAATATTCCATAAGTTTCTTTGTATCACTTACAACATCTGGATCACTAAGTAATTCGTTTAACTTTTCATAACGCTCTTCAACTATCTCAAGTTGTCCAAAAATTTCCATTTGTTCCTCCTAATTTATCTTTTAATTTCATGACAATGACGACATCTAGCTTCATATGATTCACTAGCTCCAATAACTACGATTGGATCATCATACTTAGCAGGTTCACCATTTATCAATCTTTGACTTCTACTTGCTTCTTTTCCACATTTATTGCATACAGCATGAAGTTTAGTTACCATTCACTAATAGCCATAATCTCAGGCATAGGATGAAATGGTTCTGCTTTGAAATCCATATCTAAACCTGCAACAATAACACGAACTCCATCATCAGCAAGCTTATTTATAACTTCAACAATTTTATCATCGAAGAACTGCACTTCGTCAATTCCTATGATATCATATTTTTTATCATTTATATAGTCATAAATCTGCTCTGCTTTATCAATATTTACAGATTCATAACTATTTCCATTATGAGTAGAGACTTTGTTCTCTTCGTATCTATTATCTATAGACGGTTTAAATAGAAGTACGCTTTGTTTAGCAATTACTCCACGTTTTATACGTCTTAGCAGTTCTTCTGACTTACCAGAAAACATACTACCACAAATACATTCTATCCATCCGAATTTTCTATTTTCTATCATTACATATCCCCTCGGGCTTATATTATACAATTACTAATAGAATAAAAACAGACAATCCAATAAAGAAATGTCTGTTTTATTTTTCTTACTTGATACCGTATTTTTTGTTGAAACGTTCGATACGACCATCTGCTTGAGCGAATCTTTGACGCCCTGTGTAGAATGGGTGTGTATCTGAAGAGATCTCAACTTTTAATAATGGGTATGTATTTCCATCTTCCCACTCGATAGTTTCTTTAGATGGTTTAGTTGAACCACTTAAAAATTTGAAACCACTTGTAGTATCCATGAATACAACTTTACGGTAATCTGGGTGAATTCCTTCTCTCATTATTATCGTCTCCTTCTGCCCTGAACGCTTTTAATACGAACAGAGTTATTTTTCAGTGATTTAATCACATACCTACTTATTATAAATAATATTCTTAAAAAAATCAAGTACTTTTACTAATATTTGTAAACTTTTTTTGTTGACAGCTTATGTTTAATTACATATTTAAAAATATGCCAATGATATATTTACATTCTTAATTTTAAAAAAAGGATAATCTATTTAAAATGATCAATAAATAGACTATCCTATATTAATTATTTACTTTTTACTTCTTTTGTTGCTACATCTTCACCAAACCATTTGTTTGAAATATCTTGAAACTTACCTTCCGTAATATAATTCAAAAAATGCTTCATTTTATTTTATTAACAAGAGTTATAATCA
>CAKMQF010000018.1 GCA_927911745.1 uncultured Gemella sp. | reverse complement strand
AATGGCTTCGGTCTACGCCCTTGTCATTAAAACGACTGTTTCAACATGGCTCGGTTCTCCAACGAGTAACGCATTTCATATCCACTGTACACAGGAATGGTAGAACACCTATTTTCGCCTTAAAATGGGTATGTCGAAACGATACCAATAAAATCATTTAAATGATACTGTGGAACGGAAAGATTATCACCACTTCCAAAAGAAACGACATCCATAACTCCAATTAAAATTACAATTGAAAATTCTCTAACATTAATTATCTATTAACAAATCGTTACTTTCAATCATGGATAAGCTTATCTAAAATTTAAAATCCGTTTCTTTACTAATTCTATTACTTGCCAATATAGTATAAATTAAATAACCAATAAAATGATAATAAAAATAACATAGCAGCCAGTCTTACAACTACTACTTTTCATATGATAATTTATAAATGTCTTTCCAGCCACTCGATCTTTTTAAAATCCTTATTGTTATTGTGATCATTTCGATAGGAGTCTTGAGAAGAAGCTTTGTAAATACTTAGATACTGCTCTAGACTTGGAAGACGAAAAGTGATGCCTTCAATGTGAATAAGCTCTATATCCGATTCCGAAACTCCTGCAAAATCAGGTAAGGAATCGATACTTCCATATTCAACACTCACTCGATCCTTTTTGAATTCATGCTCATGAATATCTATTAAGACGTAGCCTAAGTCTTTCATCACTTTCATTATCTTATCCCAGTCATAAATTCTAAGATGATCAGGTACTTCCCAACCTCTAGGGTCACCAGGCACATGAATGTCAATGTCAGACGGCCCCCAATTTTCTTTCGTTCTAAACTCCAATCCCAAAGATCCCATCAATGTCGGTGTAATTCCAACTCGATTTAAATGGAAACAAATGGTTTTAAATTCTTCAAATAATAGACTCATGTTTACTCTAAACCTTTCATATAAATTTTCGTTATTTCTACTTTATTACCTTAAACAAAATCACCTTCATTTTCTAGAGTATATCCAGTTATTTTGGATGCAAATCCTTTTCATTCTTTTAAAGAACCAAATGCGACTAGATCTTTATAAGAAGGATTTTGATATAATTCCAACATATACATCTCTAGTCCTTCTGATTTTTGAACGATTATCCACATTTCACTAACAAACTTACACATTCAACATGATATGTCCCTGGGAACATATCTACAGGTTGCACTGCACCTAGTTTATAACCTAGACCTCTCATAATTTCCATATCTCTAGCTAATGTTGCTGGATTACAACTAACATAGACTATTTTTTCTATATTCATAACTGCAAGATCACGTAGGAAACTTTCCTCACACCCTTTACGTGGTGGATCAACGATAACTGCATCTAATTTCACATTTTGCGAGATTAATTTTTTAATTACATCTTCACTTTTACCTAGTAAAAACTCTGCATTAGTTATATTATTATTTTTCGCATTTTCGCGGGCATCTAAAACAGCCGCTTCTACTATTTCAATACCATATACTTTCTTAACCTTCTTCGCTGCGAATAGACTTATTGTTCCAATACCACAGTAAGCATCAATTATCGTATCAGTTTCTTTTAATTCTGCAAGTTCCAACGCTTTACTATATAGTACCTCTGTTTGAACTGGATTTACTTGATAAAATGAACGAAGTGAATCTTAAATTCTATTCCGTCTAACGTGTCGGTTATATAATCCTTACCAAAAAGATTTTCAGTTTTATCTCCAAAGATTACATTTGTCTTCTTATCGTTAATATTTAACATAATGCTAACAATTCTATCATCTAATTTAGATATTTTTTCAACGAATTCATCTAGTTTATTAAACTTCTCCTTCGCTACAATACCTACCATGATTTCACTTTTCAGGGTATTTGTTCTGAACATAATATGTCTAATAGCACCTGAGTGGTTGTTTTCATCATAAACAGATAAGTTAAGCTCTGAAATTAGACTACGTAATTTATTCATCAATATATTGTGTTCATCATATTGAATAAAACATTTCTCTATATTAACAACCTCATGGCTTCGTGGTTTATAATACCCCATCTTAACTTCGCGATTAACTTTTTGTACTGGAATCACAGATTTATTACGGTAATGATATCCGTCTTCCATTCCTAGCGTATCTAATACTTCGATAGAGTCTTTTCCAAGAGCTTTATCCATGACATTTTGAACTTTTTTCTTCTTAAACTTCAACTGTTCTTCATAGTTCATATGAACTAAATTTGCTCCTGAAGTTTTTGGAATACCATCAACTCTATTTTTAGAACTTTCAATAATATTAAGAACTTTTCCATAACCAAGATTTTTCTTTAATTTAATTATCTTAAACTCGATTACTTCACCTTCTATAACATCTTCAATAAAAATTGGAAAATTATCAATTTTAACTACACCAAGACCATCATGTGTATAATCTATAACCTTCCCTTCGAATATATCATTTTTTTGCATAATTCACCTTTCTAAAATAAAAAGGAGAACAGCTATAGGAAACTGACTTCCCTACTCTGTTCTCCTACATTTAATATTTATTAAACTATCTTTACATGCTTAAACCAATTACTTTAATTGAATTAACAAACTCAAGATCTTTAATTCGTTTATTTAATTTTTCAATATTTATATCACCTGAACTTAGCTCTAAAGAAATAATTATCGTAGCTTTTGCATTAATCGGCACCGTTTGGTGAATAGTAAGTACACTACACTTTTCTTCATTAACAACCGATAAAATTTTACCTAATATTCCAGGAATATCATCAACATCGATAGACAATGATAGAATTGATTGTCTTTTCACATCTTGAATCGGAAAAATTGTATCTTTATATTTATAAAATGCACTTCTACTTAAATCAAACCTTTTAGAAGCTTCTAAAATTGATAATTTAGAATCTTCTTCTAAAGCTTTTTTCATCGCCAACGTCTTCTTTACAGCTTCTGGCAATACATCTTCTCTAATTATATAATAAACTTTTTCTTTATCCACAGTGGTTATCTCCTACTCTACGAATTCAAACTCACCTTTAAGAATTTTAACCGTATCACCGTTTTTACATCCTCTATCACGTAAAGCATCATCTACGCCCATAGAACGCATTTGTTGAGCAAAAACGTCTAACAGAAGCATCACGGTTGAAGTCAGTCATTAAGAATGCACGTTCGATACCAGGTCCACTTACTACATAAGCTCCTGTATCATCACGAGTAATCTTGAATGTTTCATCCTTAGGTTTATGTTTATAAAGAACTCTATTTTCCATACTTTCTTCTTCAGTATCAAGTTCATATAACATATTTGGATCTGTATTATCAAGTATATCACTTATTTTATAAAGTAAGTTATCAATATTACTACGTGTGAATGCAGAAATTTCAACTATATCAACTTCTTCACCATCGTTTTCTAAGTGTTTTTTAAACTCTTTAAGATTGTCACTAGCTACTGGAATATCCATCTTATTAGCTACTACTACTTGAGGTCTTTCTAAAAGTCTCATATTGTATTCTGCTAACTCTTGATTAATAATTTTATAATCTTCATATGGATCACGACCATCAGTTGCTGACATATCTACTACGTGAACAATAACTTTTGTTCTTTCAATATGACGTAAGAACTGGTGTCCAAGTCCTACACCTTGGCTAGCTCCTTCGATTAATCCTGGAAGATCAGCCATAACAAAACTTCTGTGGTCTTTTGTTTCTACTACTCCAAGATTTGGCGCTAATGTTGTAAAGTGATAATCAGCAATTTTTGGTTTTGCTTTTGATGTTATTGATAATAATGTTGATTTACCAACAGAAGGGAATCCAACAAGACCCACATCAGCCATAAGTTTTAATTCTAATGTTAGGTTTCTTTCTTCTCCTGGTTCACCATTTTCAGCGATTTCTGGGGCTGGGTTCGAAGGTGTTGCGAAACGACAGTTTCCACGTCCTCCACGTCCTCCACGAGCTACTACTACTTCTTGCTCATGTTCTACTAAGTCTGCTAATACTTCTCCAGTATCAGTATCACGAATTACTGTTCCTGGCGGTACTTTTAAGTATAAATCTTTAGATTTTCTACCATGCATACCTTTACTCATTCCGTTTTCACCATTAGGTGCAACGAATTTCTTCTGATAACGGTAATCCATGAAAGTTCTTAATCCTTCATCAACGATGAATACGACATTAGCTCCACGTCCACCGTCTCCTCCGGCTGGTCCACCTTTTGGAACATACTTCTCTCTTCTAAATGCTACTAATCCATTCCCACCATCACCTGATCGGACGAATATTTTTACCTCATCTAAAAACATAAAAATCTCCTATACAATTCTCTTTATTTTCTTAAATTTCAACTTTTAAACTATATAAAATTCAACTTGATAAAAGTTCATATACCATGAACTATTATAACATAATTTTTCCTTTGATAATAATATTTAGCGAGATTTTAAACAAAAAAATATACGGCTGCATACACAGCCGTACTTTACTCCACAGGCAGGACTCGAACCTGCGACCCTCTGATTAACAGTCAGATGCTACTACCAACTGAGCTACTGTGGAAAAAATCTCTAAATAAAAAAAATGGAGCGGGTGATGAGAATCGAACTCACAACATCAGTTTGGAAGACTGAGGTTTTACCACTAAACTACACCCGCATAAATATTTGTTATTAACTTATGTATAATTTATATAATAGATATTATTGTTTGTCCAACAACTTTTTTTTAATTTTTTTTTATTTTTTTTGAAAATTTGTAATTTTGTTAGCTTTACTAAAGAATTCTTTTGAAAATCAAGAAATATCTGTAGAAAAATAACATTATTTTCATTGGATAATATATAGTATAATAGTTTTCCTTTAATTTGTAAAGGTATTTTACAAAATCTCTAAAATTTATTCTAATTTTATAAATCAAGAGAAAACGTAATCACTGCATATTGACTAGCAATATCTTATAATATATAATTTTTGTATAGATGTAATTTATTTGGTTAAAATTACTCATTTATAGATTAGGAGAAGAAAAATATGAAAACTAAATTACTATTTATAAGTCTACTATCGCTTCAGTAGTTCTAAGCGGCTGCTCTTTAATAAAAGGTGAGCTAGTTAGACAAAGTAGATCTGCAGCGGAAAATAAAGCTAAAACATCAGATAAAACTACAACAGAAAATAATGCTACAACAAAAAATAATGCTACAACTACAAAAAATCAAAACTCTACAGATAAAGTATACGGACTTAATGAAGAATGGATTGTAGATGGTCAATGGAAACTGAAAATAACTGAGGTTAAAACTACTCCAGACAGAAATAAATATAGCAAAGCACAAGTAGCACAAGTAGTTATCATAAAATATACTTATGAAAATTTAGGATATAAAGATGAATACCAAGACCTATTTTTAATACCTAGAACAGTTGTTGATAGTGCAAAAAAAGTTTCTGAAATTTATCCAGTTAGATCTTCAAAATATCCAGAACCCACTCCAGTTGGTGCAATTTCAGAATCTACCGTGGGCTACGGTTTAAGTATGGAAAGTGATAAAATTAAAGTTTATTTCGAGCAATTCGATCATAATGCTAAAAAAAATGCAAAAAGCTACTTTTGAAGTTCCTGTAACTAAATAATAAGATAAAAATAAAGGTTTGATATACAAAAAAATATAATGTATATCAAACCTCTGCTTTTAGCATAATTAATTATATTTATAAAACTACTCACCTATCATATTTTGAATTTATTAAGAATTAAAGCTTTATATAGAACAAAATTTTATAGTTATTCCCCCTTAAATTCCGTATACTTTTTATTCGTTCCAAAACTTTCTTTAATTGGATATTTTTTAGAATTAACAGCTATCTTATCATCTATAATCTTTTCTACATCAAGATTTAAATTATCTGCGAGCATAAAAGCATAAATAAAAACATCTGCCAATTCCTCTTTAATATGTGGTAATTTTTCTGATACAGTTTCCTCAGATGATTTCCATTGAAATAATTCTAATAATTCACTGGATTCTAAAGAAATTGATATCGCTAAATCTTTCTCATTATGAAATTGTCTCCAATTTCTATCATCTCTAAACTTATTTATTTTCCTTATAATTTCTTTCATTATCCTTCACCTCAAATCTATTATAACATCACATTTCTATAATTTCATATATGTTATTTAAATATGTGGGTCAAGCGTGGATCAACTCAAAATTATTTTTATTATTTATCTAACACATATCAAAAGGATTAATTCTATTTATTAAAATTTAAAGACTAGGAAAAATATTAATACTATCAATTAAAAAATTTTTTCATTGAAAATATATTTTATAAAATATGAAAGTTTAACTCTATAGTGTTAATATTATTTCTTTAACTTTATTTAATTGTTCATTGCTTTTCGAAGTGACTTTTATGGAAGAAAAAGTTATTACTAATATTTCTACTAGTTTAATTATATTATCTTTATCTTCTTGTTTATCAATTATTTTTAAATTCCAGTTATATAAAAAATTTAAAAATGAAGAGATATCAAAATCACTATTATATGGTTTACATTTCTTTATTTCCTGTTTTACTGTATCTAATTGTGAATCATCTTTGCAATGATCTTCGAGTTTGTCAGAGATATTCTTATCTACAACTAAGACTAAATCTGGTTTTTCTTTAGTAAGTATATCAATTAGTTGAAATACATGTCTAGCAACCTTTATATTATCAGGGGCACAGTAGGTTAAGAAATCATATAATGCCCAAAAAGCTTTTTCAAAAAATTCTTCATAAGTATTTGTGTATAAAATTCTTTTAAATTCAGCATTTTTATAATTGAATAGATACTCGTTTCTTATGTCTGAGGTAGCGTTAAAGAAAAAATTTCTCTAAAGTTATGTCGTATTCATCAGAAGTTTTATTATACGATCCCCAAGTTTCATTAATTTTGTCCTCATCATACTCATTAATTACAGTATCTTTCGTAGGGTATTTTGGATCTTTATTATGATTTAAGTATTTGTATACTTTTACCCCTCCATTTAGGTATCCAAAAAGTATAGTTTCGCCTACTAATGTTTGGGCAGTAATATAAAAAGACCCAGATGTTATATTAGATTCTATTATTTCTCCAGATTTACATTGTTTTTCTTGTCCAAATGTTTTATGTGATTTAGAATGAATGATTATATTTTCTAAATATAAAGTTTCATTTTTCATTAATAATCTTACTTGGTTTTTAAAAGGGTTATATTGATCTTTTTCCACTACGAATATAGGTCTATAGTAATCCTTTTTATCATCTCGTTCTTTTTCTTTTAATTTATTCTCTTTTTGTTTTTCTTCTAAAAATTTTTCTTGTTGCTTATTATAAGAAAAAATAGCGAATGATAATGTTAAAATTGTTGCGTAATAAGATTTATAATCCCTTAATATGTAGAATACTTTTTGAAACCTTGAATAAATTCTATTTTTAGTCCCTTTTCTATAAAGTAAATCATACACTCAATAAACAAAGGAAGAATTAAAAATATTAAAAATATTAATAACCATATATAAAATCTTTTATTATTCTTTATATGACACTTTATTTTTTCCCTATTGATCTGACCCCAAAAAGTTAGACTTAGGATAGCGTAGTAGTTATAATGACTGCTACGCTATCTTTTTTATATTTATAACAGTCATATGTTTTATTCTATATTGTTTAGGACTTAACCATCCTAGTTTCTCTTTTATTCTCTCTTCATTATAATATTTTATATATTTTTCAATAGCTAATTTTAGTTCCCTATAACTATTATATGTTGTTCCATAGTATATCTCTTGTTTTAATATTCCGAAGAAATTCTCCATTACCGAATTATCTAAACAATTGCTTTCTAGACATACTTTGGTAAATACGTTCTTCTTTTAACCTTTTCGAGTATGCCTTCATTTGATAAGCCCATCCTTGATCAGAGTGGAAAGTTCTCCTATAAGGGGATTTAGCTGTGACTTTAATAGCTTTTTCTAGTGCATCCATTATATTTTTAGCTGATGGGTTCTCACTTATACTATAGCTTATTATCTC
>CAKMQF010000017.1 GCA_927911745.1 uncultured Gemella sp. | reverse complement strand
ATTTGGCAACCCAAATTTCAATATTATTATGAGATTTTATATCATACTTTTTCGCTAACGATCTTATGCTTATGTTTTCATTTATATACTCTAGTACGACTTTCTTTTTAAATTCAAAATTATATTTAGTCATAAAAATACCGACCTCCAAAAAGTTAGATTTTTTTGGTCTAACTTTTTGGGGTCGGTACATAATCCTTAAGCCTTTTTATCATTTTTTCTAACTTATTATGCTGAAGCTCCGCTTGTTGCATCCGCTGCTGGTGCTGGCGCTGCTGGTGCTGCTCCACCATGACCAGCGTCAGAAGCTCCACTTGTTGCATCTGCCGCTGCAGGAGCTGGTGCTGCTGCATATCCGTGACCTACAGGTACTCCATTTTTAACTAATGATTGACCTGTTTGTTTTAAGTACCAATCTACGATTGGTTTAAAGTCTAAGATGTACTCGTTGATACCTGCGTATTTACCATTTTTGTCGTACATAGCTTGGTAGTTGTGCACAACATATTTATCTGGTCCGTGAGTTGGTACGTGTGTACGGAATACATCAATTTGTCCTGAACGTAGTAATCCTACTAACCAATTTACACTCTTATGTATTCTCTCTGGGTGCTCTGGGTGAACATTTGCTAATGAACATCCAACTTGTACTGGACGACGTTTTGCAAGCATTTCGTAATCTTCTTTGTGGTAGTTGTAGTATAAGAATTGGTTATTGCTGTCTGCATAAGTTAATTCCATTGGCATAGAGTTTAAGAAGTAGTTAAGTTGGTCTACTGTTAAGATACCACGATCAAGTTTAACATATGTATCTCCAGATACAGCGTTAACTTTTTCAGCTGCTTTTTCATACCAGTCATCAGCATTTCCATCAACACCTTCAATTGTTGTATCACATTTTCCACTAGCTGTTAAGTCTTCTGGCGGTGTTGGTTTTCTTTCTGCTAATGATTGCGCTACTGTAGCAAATTTAACGAATTTAGTTAAACATGTACGTAAGTAACCTACTGTACGATCATCTTTTAAGTTACCTTCAGCATCGAAAGCTTCTTTAGCTTTTCCTAAAAGGAACTCGTTTCCAGGGAATACGATTGCGTTAACACCTGGTGCGTCTAAGATTTGACGTAAGTGTAATTGAGCACGAGATGATCCTTGATCATAGTAAGAAGCACCAAGTACCATTACTGGTTTATTTTCAAGTGGGTGTAATTCAAATGATAACCACTCTAAAGCACTCTTAAGAGAAGCTGTAATTGTGTGGTTGTGCTCAGGTGTTGCGATAATAACACCATCCGCTTGTAAAATTTTACGGTTCATTACTAATAAATCTTTGTTTTCTCTTGAATGATCTTCATCTTGGTTAAACATTGGTAAGTTAGTAATGTCTAATAATTCTAAAGTGAATAAATCTTTATATTCTTTTGCTATAAATTCCATTAATTTGCGGTTATAAGAAATTTCCGCGTTTGAACCTACGATTCCTACTAATTTCATGTGTCTACACTCCTATCCTATTTTAAATCTTCCCAAGAGAAGTTTTCAATTTCTTTTTCAGCTAATTTATGTGCATTAATTAATTTTTCAGTAATTTTGATGAATAATAAGAAATCAGCAAATAAACTATCTAATTTAGCAACTGTTTCTGGGTTAGAGATATCTCCAACTTCGTCGAAAGCTTGTAAAGAATGTCCTAATAAGAACTCAGAACTTGGCATTACACGTGCTTTAACTTCTGGTGAATCCATCATTTGACGTAAGTGCGCTTGCGCACGAGATGAACCAAGAGTTCCGTATGAAGCTCCTGTTAACATTACTGGTTTATCAAGTAATGGGTGAATTCCATAAGATAACCAAGCGATTGCACTCATTAATGATGCAGGTACTGCATGATCATATTCAGGTGAACTGATGATAACCCCGTCAGCTGCTTCAATTTTAGCTGCAATTTCTTTAACTCCTTGAGGTAATTCTTTATTAGCTGGTTTGTTGAATAAAGGAAGATCTTTAATTTCAACTAATTCGATGTCAGCTTTACCTGCAAAATGTTTTTTAATATATTGTAAAAGTTGGCGGTTTGTAGATTTTTTAGAGTTTGTACCAACTAGACCAATTAATTTTACCATGTTTTTGTTTCCTCTCTCTTTTTTTGTACTATCTACTTTATTTGTATCTAGATTTTCTTGTCTTGTTTTTTTAACATTTTTTTTTGTTTTTTACTTCAGCCACTTTAATAGAGCCTCCTTAAATTAATAGTATATTCAGTATTCTTCAAGATATTTTTATTTAACATATTATTTTATCTAGCACTCCGCTTGTATAATAGACTTTACCTTCAGTTGTTACAATAACACATTCTATATCAGGTAAGTTGTTCACTTCTTCTAAAATATCTTTGATATCTTTTCCAAACAATCTTGTAGTCCAGATTTCTCCATCTACTGACTTTCTAGAGATTATCGATAATCCTGCTACATTTGTTTCAACGGGATAACCAGTTTTCGGATTTAATATATGATGATACGTTTTACCATTTTCTGTATGATTTCGTTCATATATCCCTGATGTTACTACCGATTGATTTCTTATCCCTATAGTAAATAAATGATTCCCTCTTGTTTCTACTGGATTTTGTATACCTATGCGCCACATTAAATCTTGGTTATGCTTGGCATCACCAAAAGCTAATACATTACCACCTAAATTAATTAATCCAGCATCTACACCTCTTTTCTTCAAATATTCAATCATAAGATCAGCAATATATCCTTTTGCTAAAGCACCTAAATTAATAGCCATACCCTTTCTTGCAAGATAGACAGATTGCTCTTCTTCATTTAAAATTATTTGATTAGGATCAGTTATTTCTAATAAATTATCAATTTCTTGTTTAGTAGGAACTTTTACATCTTTAAACCCTATTCTCCATGTCTGTACAATTGGCCCAATAGCAATATTTAAAAAGCTATTAGGAGCACAACTATGGTTTTTCCCTATTTTTATCAAATCAAATAAATCCGGATGGACTTTGATTGCTTTGACACCTGCATTATGATTAACTTCCATTAATTCAGAACTGTCGTCATTTGCACTAAATCTATGTTCATACACCTTCAACATTTCTACAGCATCATCTAAAATAGTTTCAGCATCAACGCTATCAAAAATAAGAATATCTATATGAGAACCCATTAATTTTAAGGTCTTTCTTCTTAATTCCATTTTTTTACACCTTACAATAAAAAATTTATTTGCTTAAGATAACTAAATATGTTATATACATCTACAAGAAACCTGTTATTAAAAGACAAAGTAATAATAGATGATTAATACTTTAATTACATTATATAACAGAAATCTCTTCAAATCAATAAAATATTTAACTCATAAAGGCGATACTGTGTGTCGTTTTCATTAAAAAAACAATAATAAGTACTGTCTTAATTTTAATTTTTCATAAAATAACCGAAAAATATATCTTACATTTTACATTTATCATCAAAAAAATATTAATCTAGCAACATTCTATAACTTCTTAAGTTTTTTAAAATTTATCAAAATATATTTATTCTAAATTTCTAAAAATACAAATATAAACTAAAAAAAAACAAAAATGTAATAGTACACCTTTGATTTTCATTGATATTCATTTTCATCTACCTATCCGTGTCATATTAAGTATCTATATGCTGTTATAAAATAAAACTATTAATCAGTCTAAACATTAAAAAATATCCTTCATTTTTGACCAATTAATAGTTTATTTTTAATTTTTAATTTTTAATTTGATTTTCCTAGTAATAAATACTAGTAAATTCATTATAATACTAGAAAATACTATCGGCATATACACATTTAATACTGACGCTCCTACTTCTTGCCCCACTATTAACTTATAGTATATACCTATGAATAACACTCCCAATGCAAGAGCATTTATTAATAATGGTGAAAGCCATAATTTCTTAAATGCTATGTTTAAAATATATGTGATAAACCACGATCCTAATATATACCATTTACTATAGGTATACCAATATGCCAATAAAACTATTATACTCATTATCTCAACTCACTTAAAAATCTTGTTGCAATTTCTTGCGGTCTAGTTATCGCTCCACCAACTACTATACAATATGCCCCCGCTTCAAATGCTTGTTTCGCTTGTTCTGGAGTATGAATTTTTCCTTCTGCTATAACCGGAACTTTTACATTTTTTACGATTTCTTTTACTAAATCTGGGTTGAATTTTTTTGAATTTGCTGTATACGGTGTATATCCATTCATCGTTGTCCCTACGAAATCCACCCCTGCTCTTTCCGCTTCTATAGCTTCTTCTAAATTAGAAATATCTGCCATCAATAATACATTAGGATACTTTTCTTTTATTTCTTTTACGAATTCACTAGGTGTTTTACCATCTCCTCGTTCTCTATTCGTACAATCTAACGCTATTATGTCAGAACCCGCCTCTACTAATTTATCAACTTCATCCATTGTAGCAGTTATATATGAAGCATATCCTTCATATGATTTTTTTATTATACCAATTACTGGTAAATTCGTTTGTTCTTTTATTTGTTTAATATCTAAAACTCCTTGAGCTCTAATAGCTTTTACCCCTGCATTCTTAACAGCTTGTGCCATTAAACACATTATTCCACCTTCTTCTTTATATAAAGCTTCACCTGGTAATGCTTGACAAGAAACTATCATTTCTCCTTTTAGATACTCTAATAATTGTTGTTTATCCATAAGATTATCCTTTCACCGCTCCTAAAGTAACACCTTGAGTAAAGTAATTTTGGAAACAAATAAACACGATTATCATCGGTAATGATGCTAATGATGCCCCTGCCATTAGTAATCCATAGTCATTAGAGAACTCTTGACCTTGTGCTAACGCTGCTAACCCTAAAGGTAATGTAGACATGTCTGGTGTATTAGAGAAGATTAATTGTGAGAAGTAATCGTTCCAGCTAGCGATGAAAGTAAAGATCGCTAACGCTCCGATACCCGGTTTAATGATTGGTAAAGCGATATTTATAAATGTTCTTACTTCACCACAACCATCTATTCTTGCTGACTCAAGTAATTCTGTTGGAATTGCTTGAGAGAATTGTCTCATTAAGAATACCCCGAACGGCCAACCTACTGCAGGTAGAATTAACGCGTAGTATGTATTCATTAAGTTAAATTCAGTGATTAAGTTTAATAAAGGTATTAAAATTACTTGTTTTGGTAATGCCATTGCTGCAACAAACACCATGAATATTATCTTAACACCTGGGAAATTTTTCTTAGCTAGCGCATATCCTGCTAATGCTGATGTAGCACAAACTAAGAATGTTGTCATTACTGAAATAAATACTGAGTTAAAGAACCATCTTAATGTATTCGATGTAAATAACTTCTCATAGTTTTCCAATGTTGGAGTAGATGGCCACCATTCTGGTGGAATTGTTATTGCTACATCTTGTAATTTAAATGATCCTGATGCAATCCAATAAAATGGAAAAATAAAGAATATAGTTAACCCAAGTAATATTATCATTGATACTATTTTAAAAATACTTATACTTTTCATTCTAAATCCTCCTAATCATTGTCTGTAGATAGGAACTTGAATTGTAATATTGAAATTATTCCAATAATTACAGCAAGGATAATACCCATCGCACTAGCTACACCATGATTTCCGTTTTTAATTGCTGCTTCATAAACTAGATACATAATTGTACTTGTTCCATAGTTTGGTCCACCAGCAGTTAATAACTGGATTAAGGCGAAAATTTGGAACGAGTTGATTGTAGTTACAACTACAATATATAATGTCGTTGGTTTAATCAGCGGCCAAGTGATTTTTGTGAACACTTGCCATTTTGTAGCTCCATCAATCTCTGAAGCTTCTAATAATTCTTTTGGCACGTTACCTAAAGCAGCAACATAAAGAATTATTGGTTGTCCTAATGAAGTAGTAATCAAAATCGTAATAATAGCATATAATGCTGTACTCGGATTTCCTAACCAGTCAATATTATCGTTAATTAAATGCATCGATTTAAATACATAGTTTAAAATTCCATATTCTGGGTGATAGATCCAAGCCCAAACTACAGTAACAGAAACTACAGAAGAAATCGCTGGAATATAGAATACTCCACGGAAGAATGATCTTACTACTGCACTCTTATTGTAAATCGTTACTGCAACAAATATAGATACTAGTACTACTATAGGTACTGCAACTACCGTCACAATAATTGTATTAATAAGTGATTTCATAAATGGTTCGTGGATTGTTGCTCCACTTCCACTGAACATTAAGTCTGAATAGTGTTTAAGTCCAACAAATACTGGATTCTTTTTAGCAAAACTATATAATGATAACTGCAGTCCACGTAACATTGGCACTAAAACAAATGTTATGAAAAATAAACTAACTGGCAAAATAAATAGATATGCACTAAAGTCTATTTTTTTTCTTTTCTTAGTAGTTTTCATAGAACCTCCTAAAAAGTTTATTTTTTATCTAAAAAAGGGATAGAAGCAACTCTATCCCTTCATACGTCAAATTACAATGCTTCTTTTATTGTTTTATTTGCATCTTCTACAAATTTATCTAATCCTTCTTTAGGTGTAGTTTTTCCATTTAATACACCTTGAACCATGTTGAACCATAGCGGTCTCATTTTAGCGAATCCTGGAATTGTGTTATAGTATGGAGCGTATTGTCCAGTTAATCCTTCAGCAAATTTAAGTTCTTCTGAATCATATAATCCTGTTTCACCTTTTTTAGCTGAGAAGTTACCAGATGCTAATAGAGTACGTTTACCCCAATCTTTATCATTAACCATAAAGTCAACGAATTTTTAGCAGCTGCTGCTTTATCTGCATCACCATTATCAAAGATGGCTGGCCCTGCAACTAGATAATCGTATTTAGCTTTTCCTCCATTGTTAGGGAATGGTAAGAATTTATAGTTAAATCCAGATGCGTGTGAAGCTGCGATACCAGGAGAGAATAAGATTGTAGTTGCCGCACGTCCTGATTTAAATGCTTCTAGAGCATCTTTTGCTTCTAATGCAACCCCTTGTCCTAATAAACCATCATCGTAAGCTTTTTTTAACCCACTCTAATCCTTTAACACCATTTGCATCATTAATAGTGTATTTGCTGATTGCATCATCTGTAATCCAAGAATTGTATAAGTTTGCTACAAATGCTCTTGGTCCTTGGTCTCCTGCTTGAGATTTAGTGTAGAATAAAGCTGGAGTAATACTTGAATCTTTTTGTTTAACTGCTTTTAAGAATTTTTCATATTCTTCTACAGTCCAACTTCTATCTTGTTTGTTAAGAGGTAGAAGGTCTGTAACACCTAATTTATCAGTTAAGTCTTTATTCACACCCATTAAGAATGGCGCTACCCCTTGTGGATACATGTAAAGTTTATCTTTGTAACTAGATGCTTTAACTGCTGCTTCATTTAATTTAGATTTATCAACATCATCTAATGGAACTAATAAG
>CAKMQF010000016.1 GCA_927911745.1 uncultured Gemella sp. | reverse complement strand
TTTTTCTCACTTTCTTATTTGTAATTTAGTATTTACATAATATCACAATAATACGTGTTTTTCAACTAAAATTTAAATATTTTCTTATGATAACGATTTAAAAACGTACTATTTTAAAATTTGTGTTTATTAATATTATTTGAAAATAAAAAACCGAAATTAGATATAATCCAATCTCGATTCAATATTCTTATTTAAACATTCTTAAAAGTATTCTATCGCTTAATCTTGGGAATAATTGACTAATTTTAACAGCTAAACTAGCTTAAATGGTAAATTAACTTCACGTTTTTTCTGTTCAATACCTTTTATTATCTTACTGACAACTAGTTTAGGCGTTAATGTTTTACCACCCATTGCTTTTTGATAACTCTTGTCTTCATCGGCAATATTAAAGAAATTTGTAGCTACTGGCCCAGGATTTACAGTCATAACATGAACATTGTCATTTTTTAGTTCTAAACGTAAAGAATTAAAATATCCAATTAGAGCAAATTTAGTTGCTGAATAGACAGAACTCTTTGGTGTTGCAATTTTTCCTGCTAGAGAAGCTATAGTTACAATAATTCCAGATTTTCTTTCTCTCATTCTTTTAGCAATTTCAGTAGTTAATTGAATAGTTCCGATGACATTCGTATCAAACATATTCACAACATCATGATCGCTAAATTCACTAAAATCCTTCATAATCCCATAACCTGCACCATTGATAAGTATATCTATATCTTTTACAGATAAAAGTAGGTGCTCTACCTGTTCTTGAGAACCAATATCCACACTATATACTCTAGTCTTGACATTTTCAAAAGCTTCACATTTTTTAGCAACTTTTTCTAGAGCCTCTTTTCTACGAGCTACCAATATCAACTCCACATTCCCTTTTTGTGCATACTGGTGCGCTAACTCACGACCAAGACCACTTGAAGCTCCTGTTATAAGTATCTTTTGTTTACTATTTTCCATATAATAATCCCTCTCTTATCCGTGTTTCGCTGCACAGCTACATTGCCCTTTCAGGCACTTACACGTAATTACCTCAGGTGCTGTTTTTCTTTTTTCTTTAAGCAACTCAATAATTTCATCAATATTACTTTTACTTAAATTATCAGTCTCAATTATATTCTTAACAATAACATGTGTTTTTCTTTCACAAATTCTCTCTAAAAAGTTCTGCGTTAGTATATCTAAACATTCATCTTCTACACAATTAGCTGAATATAAAAATTTATTCCCTTGTTTTCTTGTTTCTAAAAATCCTTTTTCAACTAACCTTGACAGTAAAGTCTTAATAGTCGATGGTGTCCAAGATTTTTCTTCACCTAGAGTATCAATTACAAACTTACTTGTAGTTTCTTTATTACTCCAGACCACTCGCATTACTTCCCATTCCGCTTCCGAAATATTAATTTCCATTTATTATCATCCTTTTTTCTCAGTTACATCTGTAACTATAATACTATTTTAATCATATAATGTCAATTCATAAAAAACTTGATTCTAGCAATACTAGAACCAAGTTTACTATTTTTTCCTAACTGGATGTCTAATAACTGTTTTAAGCTTTTCAGGTGCAGTTTTTCTCACATCAGAAATATAAATTTCATGGTGAAATCTCATCTCATTAATGTCTAGTTCATACCCTTCAGAAATCATATATTCATGCATCTTAGTAACAGTTTCTGGCTCTTTGTCATAAGGACCGACATGCATACATTGAACACAGACTCCTTCATCATAACTGAAAAATTCAACTTTCGAGAAATCTTCTTTTTTCTTTTCCGTTACTTGCTTGATAGCCCACTCAAATACTTCTTTTGTAACAAAATCTGGCATACGTATTAGCGAAACAAACTTAAAATTTTTGTTTATTAGCGTAATCAACACCTTCAATCCCTTCTTGTCACCAGAATCCTTCTAACGGTGGAACGACAAAATCAAAGTAATCAGGGATTTTATGATCTCCTTTTTTACTCATCTTTATAGCATACGCTACAGGATACAATAGACTAATAGATTGCTTATACTCACTATTTTCATCATTAGGATCTCCACTTCCTCTAACAGCTATATAATTAGCTTTTTCGACATCAACAATACTAGGTTTAGTCTTAGGGGCATATAAATGCTTAAGAGTTTTTTTAAAATCAACTGCCATACTACTTCTCCAAAACAAAAATTATTCTATCTGATTCAGCATATTTTATATTGTTTTTATCAAAATCACAGAATAATCTTTTAACTTTAAATCCAATATTTTTAACTTCAGCAAGAACACTTTCAATTTCATAGGTTCTTTGCGAATGAAACTGTTCTAGTTTTTTATATAAACCATTGTTTTCTTTTATAAAGAACGACAGTTCACTCTCCACTTCCAGAGGATTTTCTGTTTCATATGTAAACCACAGATAACTAATTTCCTCATCTTCATAACCGAAAACTTGTTTTTCTAACATATCCGTAACTTTTTTGGGAGTGTGGATATCAAATATAAATTTTCCACCTTCTCTTAAAGATGAGTACACTTCTTTTAATCCTTGTTTAAACTCCTCAAAATCTGACAGATAATTAAATACATCAAATGCACTTAATACAAAATCAAATTCTATATTTAGCGATGAAATTTCTAATAAATCCATCGCAAAATAATTACAACCAGGAACTTTTTCACTAGCTATCGCCAGCATTTGTTCACTATTGTCTACTGCGAATACTTCACCATATTTTTTTAGAGTTGGTAGCATTGCACCACTACCACAACCTAAATCAAGAACTAGAAGATTTTCTCTATCTTCTAATTCTTGACTAATAATATTTTTATAAGCATCGTAGTCGACATCCATAAGTTTATCATAAACAATACTTAAATTTTCGTACATATTATACACCTTTTATAGGATATTTCTCAAATAGTGCATCTAATTCATAGTATTCTCTATCGTCACGAGTCATGATGTTTACTACAACATCACCTAAATCCATAAGAATCCATTTGGCTTCTCTTAGACCTTCTGTACTGTGAATTTCTCCACCATTTTCTAATACTTGTTCTCTTACTTCTTGAGCAATCGCTTCTACTTGTCTGTTTGTAGGTGCGTGACAAATTACAGAATAGTCATATAATACTCCTGCTTGAGTTAAATCATAAGCAACGATATCATAACCGTGTTTATCATCACATGCATCTACAACAACTTTTAATAAGTTTTCTACTTCCATTTTCATCCTCTTTCTTTATTTTATTTTTTTATAATATGGAACATTACCACATAAAGTACATCATCTTCTGGGTATCTTTTAGCTAGTTTATCTATTAATTCATCTAGAGTAACACCATAATATTTAGCATAACGTTCTGTTAAAGTATCTCTTGTTACAGGTTTAACTAAATCAACTTCTAATGTAGCAAACACTGTATCAGGATCTTCATAAGTTGTAGCTTCTAATAAATCACCTTTTTTGAAATGAGCCTCACTCTTATTTCTAATCGTGATTGTTTTTTCATCAGTTAAGATTTTATCTTTATTTTTTTCTTTAAATCCGACACGATAGTTTTTAATATTATAATAGTTATAACAATCTAATAATGATGGGTAAATTCTTTCATCATTATCGATTAAATAAACTAACGTATACTTAGCAGCAAGTCTTACCGCTTCATCTAAGTCATACTGAGATACTTCTGTAACCTCTGCTAAGTGTGGGTGTTTTCTTTGTGGATCAGTATAGTCAGCTATGAAAATTATTTTTTCTAATAATGTCATGTGCTTTCTACCGAATGTGTGGTTAGCAACCGCAAGTTTAACTTCTTCATCTGCTACACCAAATTCTTCTTCGATAAATGCACTTGCTACAGGTCCGTGAAGAACCTCTACTGGATAGTCTAATAAATTAACATCTAAATTATGTAAGATTACGTATTTTTTCATCAATACTTCGTCCATTGGTTTACAAACATCATGTACTAAAGCTGCTAATGCTGCTCTTTCTTCATTTGCTCCATGAACTTTTGCTAAATGTTTTGCTACTTCCACAACTCTTAATGTGTGTTCGTATCTTTTTTCTGGTAATATTTCTTTCACTCTATTTTGAATTTCTTGATATTCCATATAAACTCAACTCCTCTATATATGATCTACACTCATCAGTAATCATATAATTAATACTTTTCTTGTTTTTTAAATTTTTCCTAATTAAACTAGAACTTATCTCAATTATCGGTGATTTCATTATCTCGTAATTAATAGATTTATAAAAAACATCCCCTTCTACTACATTATATAAATCCTCTTCATCACGAGCAACAAAAATAAAAGTTACAAGTTTTGCTAGTTCTACTATATTATACCATTTTTTTAAATCTTTGGCTCTATCTGTTCCAATAATAAAATAGATTTTTTCATTTTTATACAATTCGCTAAAATACTTAACAGTATTATAACTATAACTTACACCCTCATTTGATATTTCATAGTCACTTACTTCAAACTTTAAGTTGCCTTTAGTACTTAGTTTCGTCATCTCAAACCTATTTTTATCACTAGCTTCAAGTTCTCTACCTTTTAACGGTGTAATATACGAAGGAATAAAAATAACTTTCTCTAAATCATAAGTATCTAGTGCTGTTTCGGCAGTAATTAGATGACCTATATGAATCGGGTCAAAACTACCACCATAAAGCGCAATTGACATCTTATTTCACCAACTCTATTTTTCTATACTTTTCCTTAGAGCTTTGTTTGTATAATACAATAGTGTGTCCAATTACTTGAACTAATTCAGATGAAGTACGTTCAGATAGAATTTTAGCAACCTCATCTTTATCTTCTTCACAGTTTTGTAAAATACTTACTTTTAATAATTCACGTTTTTCTAACGCATCTCTAATTCCTTGAATCATATCACTATTTACACCTGATTTACCTACTTGGAAAATTGGTGATAAAATGATGAGCTAATGCTCTTAATTGTCTTTTTTGTTTTCCTTTTAACATCTTATCCTCTTTTCTTTTACTATATTATCGATTCACGTACAAATACTTCGATTTCTTCTGGTACATGAATATCAATCTTACATCCACTATCGCTATTAACAGTAATCCATCCTAATCCAGAAATCACAATATCCATCTTTCTACTGTCAATAGTGAAACTTTTCTTAACTTGATTGTTGAAAATAGAAATATTATCTTCAAACGGTGGTTTTAATAATGTTCCTAAGTGCTTTTCAAATAATTGATCTGCATTACTCAATTTTGTACGATGGATTTCTACTAAATTAGATGCATATAATGTGAAACTTTGACGCTCACCTTCTACAAAATCCATTCGAGCCATACCACCAAAGAATAAACTTTGCTCAGCATTTAACTGGAATACGCGAGCCTTAATCTCTTTTTTAGGCATTACTAATTTTAAACTTTGTGCATCAAGATAATGAGCTATATCATAATCCAGTATAATTCCAGGCGTATCATAAATACTAGTAGCGCGGTCTAAAGGTATCTCTATCATTCCTAGTGTTGTACCAGGGAAGTGAGAAGTTGTAATAACATTCTTATCCCCGGTTGTAAGTTCAATAAGTTTGTTAATAAATGTAGATTTACCAACATTCGTTGCTCCTACTATATAAACATCTTTACCATTTCGTAATTCATCTATACGACTTGCTGCTTCTTCAACACCTTGATTTTTTATCGCACTAATTAAAAGAATATCTTTTACTTTAATTCCCTTAGCTTTCAGCATCTTAAATAGCCATTGTTTCACTTTATTTTGTTTAACTGATTTAGGTAATAAATCTAACTTGTTAGCTACAAGTACTATATCTTTATTATTTCCTACAATATCAACTACATCTTCAATCCAACTTCCAGAAAAATCAAAGATATCTACTACTTTTACAATTAATGCATCTTTTTTTGATAGTGTTTTGATAAGTTGATAGAAATCTTCAGCTCCAAGTTGCACATCAGATACTTCATTATAGTTTTTTAATCTAAAACATCTTTTACAGACAAGATTGCCATCGATACTTTTCTCTACTACACTCTTTGGTAAATAACCTTGTTTGTTCTGATCTTCACTTTGAATCTCAACACCACAACCTATACAATAAACTTTATTACTCAATATGGCCTCCATTTTCTTTCTTATGTTTTAATCTATACCCTACTTTTTTCATTTTAGGGAATTTTTTTCTTCGTGTTAAATTTTGGATTATTAACCCTTCAAAAAATCTATTAATTCTAGTTTTGAATGCATCAGTTTTAGATATAGGTTTTACTAGTACACTCATAACTCCGAAACTTTTTGCGCCTAGTACATCAGTTAAAACTTGATCTCCTAGGATAATCGCTTCTTCAGGTTTTCTATTTAATTTTTGTAAAGCTCTTTTAAATCCAATTGTCAAAGGTTTTTTTGCTCCAGCTACATATTGTAGATTTAATTTTTTACAGAACTCCTCAACACGTTCTTCAGTATTATTAGACACAACAATAATATCGAAACCAGCTTTTTTCATCTTCTTTAGCCATTTGTTCAATTCTTTTGTATCTTTTTTACTATCCCATGATATTAAAGTATTATCTAAATCAGAAATAATAACTTTCTTGTTGTGCATATTCATATACTCAACATCAATAAACTCATACTTTTCTATAAAATCATCTGGTGAAAAATATCTTTTTAGTACCATTTTGCTTTATCAATAGCCTATTATAAAATAGTAGCTATTTTCTCCCCCATCTTGATTTCTTTATTCTCTAAGTTTTCCTCTAAGATTACGTTATCTTTTTCAAACAGTAATACTACTGTTGAACCAAACTCAAAGTACCCTAACTCTTCTCCTTTTTTCACATAAATACTCTCATACGTCGGAATAATAGAATTAACGTTTTGAGCTCCTACAGGGATTAATGTATAATTTATTTTTCCATTAAGTCTATACACTTGTCTGTAGTTATAGCTTAATATATTATCTCCTAATTCTAATCCAAGATTATTAACTGGATATGAATATTTACCCAAACTATATGCATCCTTTACCTGACTATTCATAGGGAAGTGAATACGGTGATAATTCTTTGGACTTAGATATATTATAATATATGTACCATCTTTATATTTATCAGCTAACTCACTATCGCCGACTAATGTTTGAACATTATACACTTGGTTTTTCACAATAAATGTACTATCTTCACTTATAGTTCCCACTTCTGAAATAACTCCATCAGTAGGACTCACTAAAGAATCCTCTTCTTGATTAATTGGTCGAGCATCAGGTCGTAGCTTTCTGATAAAAAATTCATTTAAATTTTTAAAATCATCAATTTCATCTAAGATTTCTTCTGTATTAATATCATATACCTTAGCAAAAGGTTGAATCATTAATCTACTTAAATTAGACTTAGTTAATTTTTTAAGAGCTTTAGAACTCATATTTCCATTAGTTAATTCAACACAAAGTTGAAACATTTTCTTTTTTAACATACCAGTCTCCTTATTGAATATCATGTTATATTTTACTATAAAAGTCGATTAAATACAAATATTGCAAAGATATCAGCTTAAAACTTTCCAATACCATATTTTATTAAAATATCATTTAATTTAATCTGATTATTATAATATAATCTTTTATATTATTATATTTTCAGATAACCTTAACTATATCAAATTTATCTATTATACGTTACCATCATTGATAATTTTATATTTGTATATTCAAGTGTTTTTTAAATTTTTGTTATAGAATATTGATTTTATTATCATAAAATTGTATAATATAATTATAATAATAAAGCAAGGGAGTGAATGACATGACGTTAAATAATAAAGTAAAAGAAAATATTATTTTAACAACTGTCCAAAACGTTTGAACTAAGGGCTATTCTCTGACAAGTGTTCAGGATATCATTAAAAAAGCTAAAGCCCCTAAAGGAAGCGTATATTATTATTTTCCAAAAGGAAAGGATGAGATTTATCTAGAAGCACTAGATAAAATTAACAGTAATGTTAAAAAAGAATTTAAAACAATTTCTCCGAAATTAGGGACTTTAGAGGAGTATTTAACAAATGTTTTTGATCTTTTTATTTCAAAAGGTAAAGCATGTAAACGCAGTGGTTTCTCTCTAACACTACTTGCTATGGAGACTGCCGAATTATCACCAATTATCGCTGAAAAATGTAGTGATATATTGGAAAATTGGCGTTTACTTCTTGCTGATGGATTATTCGATAGAAATCTACCAGAAGATGTTTGTAATCCTGTTAGTGAGTGGTTATTCACTAGTATTCAAGGAGCCTTAACTGCAAACAGAATACACAAGGATGAAGCATTCCTTTATAATATAAAATCTACAATTAAATTTGTTTCTACTGCTTCTCCTGAGACACTAAGAGAAATATTCTCTAGATCGGATGAAGACGAAGTTGTCGCATAAATAAATCCCTCGCTACTGACTTCAGTAGTGAGGGATTACTTTTTTTAAATTGTATTTATCATTTGCATCGTTAAAGAATTAATTTTTTGACTAAAGAATTTTTTAATTGCAGGATCTATATCTATTCTATCTAAAGCTAATTCAAAGTCTTCTAACCAATATTTTGCTTCTTTTATAGAAATAGGTAGTTTCATATGTTTTTTTCTTAAATCAGGTGTAGCAAAGATCGAATGACCTGGCTGTCCTAAGAATAATCTGAAAAATCGTTTTTGTTCTATTTTGATTTTATCAAAACCATCATTAAATAAAAGATTGATTCTATCATCATTGGTATAATATCGTCATACATATGCATAACTAGTTCATCAATCTTTTCTTCTCCTATTTGTTCATATAGGTTCATAATTACCTCCACAATTTGTTCATATTTTTTTCACTTTTTGTCCTTATTTATATTAAACTACATTAATAAAATTTTTGCAATTAAAATGCTGGCTAAAAATATAATTTTACAGAATAATATACTAAAATGTATATATTCTATGTAATTATTTGCATCTTAGTATAAAAATATAAAACGTAGAATAAGGCTATACCTATTCTACGTTTTAGTACTACTATTTTAATAATTTTTTAAATGCTTCTACTTTATCAGTTCTTTCCCAAGAGAATTCTACATCTTCACGTCCAAAGTGTCCGTAAGCTGCTGTTTTCTTGAAGATTGGTTTTCTTAAATCTAGAGTTTCGATAATTCCATTTGGTGTTAGACGGAATTCTTCTTTAATAGTTTTAACAATATCCCCTTCGTCAACTTTTGAAGTTCCGAACGTTTCAACAAAAAATTGATACTGGGTGAGCTACACCAATTGCATAAGCTAATTGCACTTCTGCTTTCTCACAAATTCCACTAGCAACGATGTTCTTAGCGATATATCTAGCCATATAAGCTCCTGATCTATCTACTTTAGTTGCATCTTTACCACTGAATGCTCCACCACCGTGACGAGAGAATCCACCGTATGTATCAACGATAATTTTACGTCCTGTAAGTCCAGCATCTCCAACTGGTCCACCGATTACGAATCTTCCTGTTGGGTTGATAAAGTATTTAGTATTTTCATCTAATAAATCTTTATCTAAACATGGTTCAATTACGTATTTTTTAATATCGGCGTGGATTTGTTCTTGAGTAACATCTGCATCGTGTTGTGTAGAAACTACGATTGTATCAATTCTATTAACTTTGTGATTTACATCGTATTCGATTGTTACTTGCACTTTTCCATCTGGGCCTAAGTATGCAAGAGTTCCATTTTTTCTAACTTCTGCTAATTGTTTTGAAAGTTTTTGACTTAGATAAATTGGTAGTGGCATATATGTTGGTGTTTCGTTAGTTGCGAATCCAAACATAAGACCTTGGTCACCAGCACCTACTTCATTTTCTTCTTTTTGTTGTTTTGTTTCTAATGAATTGTCAACCCCAAGAGCGATGTCTGGAGATTGTTTATCTAATCCAACAAGTACTGAAATATGATCACCTGAATATCCTTTATTAGGATCATTATATCCAATTTCATTAATTGTATCACGCACGATTTGTTGGAAGTCAACATTTGCTGTTGTTGAAACTTCTCCTACAAGTACTGCTAATCCTGTATTTACACAAGTTTCACAAGCCACACGTCCGTATGGATCTTGCTCTAAAATCGCATCTAAAATCGCATCTGACACTTGGTCAGCGATTTTATCTGGGTGTCCTTCTGTTACTGATTCTGATGTAAATAAATATGTTTTGCTCATTTCTTTCTCCTAAAATATTTTTTGTCTGATATTAATACAAATCTCCTCTAGATCCTTAATATCTTTTAAATTATAAAATAAAAGACCTTATCTTATAGACAAGGTCTTCATTTATTACCTCATCGTTCAAAGTAAACTTTGCTAAGGAAAGCACCTTAATCAATCGATTAGGTTGCTGGAGTTCATAGGGCCTTATCCCTCACTCACTCTTGATAAGTATTTATATTTCTTTTATCAGCATATTAGATTTTAATATACTTTTTCTAATTTGTCAACGATAAAATAAAAAATTAATATTCAATATTGTATTTACT
>CAKMQF010000015.1 GCA_927911745.1 uncultured Gemella sp. | reverse complement strand
ATGGAGAATTTCTTCGGAATATTAAAACAAGAGATATACTATGGACAACATATAATAGTTATAGGGAACTAAAAATTAGCTATTGAAAAAATATATAAAATATTATAATGAAGAGAGAATAAAAGAGAAACTAGGATGGTTAAGTCCTAAGCAATATAGAATAAAACATATGACTGTATAAATATAAAAAAGATAGTGTAGCAGTCATTATAACTACTACGCTATCCTAAGTCTAACTTTTTGGGGTCAGATCATTCGAAGTCTTTTCTTAATCTTTTTTTATAAATTTCTCAGCAATAGCTAAACTTATAACTAACAATAAAATTGCTCCAGACCATATTAAGACGCTGTAAGGATCATCATGTTGAACTATAATTAACCTAATAATCGCTGTTATTCCAATATAAATAAAGTATCGTAGCGGAAAATGATAATTGTTTTAAAATATTTCACAATAAGGGCTACAAACTCAAAATATAGAAAGAATACTAATATTCCTTCAACAAAGTGTTGATAATTACCTTGTTCAGTTAAAAATTTTACACCTTCATGATATATTTCTTTAGCTTCCATTATTAATCCAAATGATAGTAATACTCCTATGATCAATAACCCGATGTTCATTATCCAAAGGAAAATATCCGATATTATTTTACTAAACCTCTCCATTTTTCACCTCTTAACATTTTATACAAGAATCATTATATCATAATAAAATTTAATATTCTAATGAATTCAACTATGAAAATAATATTTTAGACATCTTGTATGCTATAATAAAGAAAAGGAGATACATATGATTACACTAAAAAAAGATTAAAGAAAAACATTTAAAGGATTTATATAAAATAATTTACTCATCAGAAACTCCTGAGTGGAGTAAATATAATGCACCTTATTTTAATGAATATAAATACATTGATTTAGATACATTCTTACTAAAAAACCATCATGAATATTTCTTAAGCGAGCGGGTCTTAGGAATATTTCTAAAAGATAAGCCTATTGGTATAGTTACTTATTATTGGGAAAGTTTAGCTACTCGTTGGCTAGAAATTGGAATTGTAATATATGATCAGAATGTTTGGGCAAAAGGTATAGGATATGCAGCTTTACATAAGTGGATTGAGCTATGTTTTAATAGATTTCCTGAAATACAACACATTGGACTTACTACTTGGAGTGGAAACACAAGAATGATGAAACTTGCAGAAAAACTAGGACTTCTTTGTGAAGCAAGGATTAGAAAAGTTAGATATTACAATGGTGTATACTACGATTCTATAAAATACGGTATATTAAGAGAAGAATTTAATTCTATTAGTTACTAGGAGGATAAAAATGATATTTCAATATGGAACTATGGCAGGAATTATAGAAGGCGCTTATAGTGGAAGCCTAACTATAGAAGAACTACTAAAATACGGTAATTTTGGAATTGGTACATTTGATGGCATTGATGGTGAAATGGTAATTTTAGATAGTAAAGTTTATAAAACAGATTATTTCGGTAATTCATATCTTCAATCAATCAAAGAAAGTACACCATTCGCTACAATTACTACATTCGAAAAAGAATACCAGAAATTTGATAATCTTACGTTTAAAAACTTATTAGAAAAAGTTCAAGATTACTTAAATCAAAATTATTTCTATGCAATAAAAATTTCAGGAAACTTTCAGAAGATGAATACTAGATCTCCAAAAAAACAAGAAAACCCATATCCACCTCTACTAGAAGTACTAGAGAATCAAAATATTTTTCATTATGAAAATACACAAGGTACAATAGTTGGTTTTTTCTCTCCTTATTATGCCCAAGGATTAGGTGTTGGTGGATTTCATTTACACTACATTAGTAATGATTTAAAAGCGGGTGGACATATCTTTGATTTTGAAATATTAAACGGTCTTGTAGAAATTTCTAAACCTTTAAATTATTCATTAAAATTTCCAGTAAATGACGAATATCAAAATATAAAAATAGATGAAACTACTCTTCATGAAAAAATTAGTATCGAAGAAGTTAAAAACTAAAAATTTGAATTACACTAGGAGTTTTAGTAGAAAAATATGCCTATATTCCTAGTGTATTTTTCCTCATATCCTAAATTTAACAGAGATACATTATACAGAAAAAAGATGACTAGCAATTTGCTAGCCATCTTTTTCTTTATAAACTATTACTTAGTTTTTTTCTTAGGTGCATGTAGACATAAGTCAACACAGTCAGTCATAGCTTCATATAAAGCTTCAGAGAATGTTGGGTGACCATGGATAATATCCATAACGTCATCAATTGTCATTTCTGTTTGAATTAAAGTAGACCCTTCGTTGATTAACTCAGCTGCAACTGGTCCAACAATGTGGATACCTAAGATTTCTCTGTATTTAGTATCCATAATTACTTTAACGAATCCTTCACCTTGGTTAGATGCTAATGAACGTCCGTTAGCTGCAAAGTTGAATTTACCAACTTTGATGTCATAATTTTCACGAGCTTGTTCTTCAGTTAAACCAACCATTGCGATTTCTGGGTGAGTGTAAATTGCTGCTGGAGTAGCTTTAAGATCAACTTTTTTGTGGTGACCCATTGCGTTTTCTGCTGCAACTTCTCCCATCTTGAATGCTGCATGAGCTAACATCTTAGTTCCGTTAATATCACCAGGAGCGTAAATACCTTCAACAGATGTTTCCATGTACTCGTTAACTTTAACACGACCACGTTCCATTTCGAATTGATCTGCTAATTCTCCAAGACATGTGTTATCTGGAACACGTCCAATTGATAATAATACTTTGTCTGCAACGATATCTTCTTTTCCTTCAACTTTAACTACTACTTCTTGACCTTTGTCAACGATTTCTAATAATTTAGTTGATGTAAGAACTTTAATACCTTGTTTTTTGAATTGTTTTTCTAATGCTGCAGATGCATCTTTATCCATTCCAGCGATTAAACGATCAGCCATTTCAACGATAGTTACTTCAGATCCGAAAGTAGAGAATGCTTGTCCTAACTCTGATCCGATAACTCCTCCACCGATAACTGCTAAACGAGCTGGTACTTCATTAATATCTAAGAATTCATCACTTGTAAGAACTTTATCACTATCCATTCCTGGAATATTAATTCTACTTACTTTTGATCCACCAGCTAAGATTACTCTGTCAGCATCAATTGTTTCTTTTCCATCAACAGAAACTTTTTTATCAGCTGTTAATTGTCCAACACCGTTAAATACTTTAACACCGTAAGATTTAAGTAATCCGCCAATACCTCCTGATAGAGTTTTAGAAATTTTATTCTTAACTGCTACAGTTTGTTCCATGTCAACTGAGAATGCATCATTTACAAGTTTAATACCACGGTCTTTAGCAGAACGGATGTGGTTGATAATTTCAGCATTGTGTAGGAATGTTTTTGTTGGAATACATCCACGGTTTAGACATGTTCCACCTAGTTCACGGTTTTCTACTAATGCTACTTTACCACCTAATTGAGCGGCTTTAATAGCTGATACATATCCTGCAGGACCTCCACCAACTACTACTACGTCATATTCACCACGACGTTCGCGTTTTGGTGCTTCTTCTCCTGCTTTAGTTTCAGGTACTTTAACATCTGCTGCAACTTCTTTAACGATTTCTTGAGCTGCTGCAGTAGTGCTGTCTCCTCCAGGAACTGCTTCTCCAGGTTGTCCAATCCATGCGATAGTTTGAACTACTGGTACAACTGATCCAGCTGGGTGTACAATTTTTAATAAAGTTCCGCTTGCTTCAGCTTCTACTTCCATGTTTACTTTATCTGTTACGATTTCAAGTAGGACTTCTCCTTCTTTTACTTCGTCACCTTCTTGCTTAAACCATTGTACGATTTCGCCTTCTTCCATTTCACTTCCGGCTTTTGGCATTATAACTTCAACTGCCATGTTTTAATCACTCCTTATACACTTTATCTTGTTTTATAAATATTATATCATTATTAGATTAGTAATGATAGTGGATTTTCGATAGCTTCTTTCAGAGTCTTCATGAATTTAGCTCCTTCTAATCCGTCAACAACACGGTGGTCCGCTGTTAATGTTAATGTCATGATAGGTCTTACAGTAACCTCTCCATTAAATACTACTGGTTTTGGTACAGTAGCACTTACACCTAAAATAGCTGTATTTGGTTGGTTAATGATTGGTACGAAGCTCTTAACTCCATACATACCTAAGTTACTAATTGTAAATGTAGAATCTGCCATTTCATCTGGTTTTAATTTACCAGCAAGAGCTTTTGTTGTAATTTCTTTAGAAGCTACTACAAGCTCTTTAAGGCTCATCTTATCAGCACCTTTAATTACTGGTACTACTAATCCACTATCCATACCAACAGCAATTGATAAGTTTACATAGTGGTGTAAGTACATTTCTTTTTCATCACCTGATAATGAAGCATTTACATATGGGTGTTTCATTAATGACTTAATTACAGCTAATGAAATAAAGTCTGTAACTGTTGCTTTTTTACCTGTTTCTTCGATAATTGCATCAACAACTTTTTTACGTAAAGCTAATAATTCAGTCATATCAACTTCAACATTTACAACGAATGTTGGTGCACTGAAGTAAGATTCACTCATACGTTTAGAAATAACTTTACGCATTGGTGACATTGGTACAGTTTCAACAACACCCCATTGATTTTCATTAGGTGCTTTAGCAGATTTAGCGCTTGCTGGTGCAGCAACTTCACTTGCACTTGCAGCAGCTTCACTTGCACTTCCGTTAAGAACAGAAAGAACATCTGCTTTCATAATTTTACCTTTTGGTCCAGTTCCAACGATACCGTCAGTATTAATTCCTTCAACTTCTGCAATACGTGCAGCAAGTGGAGAAATTTTAGCTTTTGCATTTAGTTTATAATCAACTACATCTTCTTTATGAACACGACCTTTAGCTCCAGTACCTTTTACTTGAGATAAGTCGATTCCATTTTCACGAGCATATGCTCTAGCCGCTGGTGTAGCACGAAGTCCAGAGTTGTCGAACACTTCTACTTCTTGAGCAGGAGCTGCTTCAACTTTAGCTTCAACAACAGCTTCTTCAGCTGGTGCTGCTGCAGCCGCTGGTGCTGTTCCAGCTCCAGGTACAGCTTCTCCAGGTTGTCCAATCCATGCAATAGTTTGAACTACTGGTACAACTGATCCAGCTGGGTGTACGATTTTTAATAAAGTTCCGCTTGCTTCAGCTTCAACTTCCATATTTACTTTATCTGTTACGATTTCAAGTAAAACTTCACCTTCTTTTACTTCGTCACCTTCTTGCTTAAACCATTGTACGATTTCGCCTTCTTCCATTTCACTACCGGCTTTTGGCATTATTACCTCTACTGCCATATTCTATTCACATCCTTCACTAACTAAATTTTTTATTTTTTTGTTTACAGCTTTTCTAATAGTTTCTTTGATGTCTTCTACATCAGGTACAACTAATTTTTCTAAGTTTTTAGCTGATGGAATGTGTGTGTCAGCACCAGCAACACGGTAAATAGGGCTATCTAAGAAATCAAATGCATCACTTTCTGCGATACGAGCAACGATTTCTCCACCGAATCCACCAGTTTTTGAATGAGTCGTGACATACTACTAATTTTCCAGTTTTCTTAACTGTATTCAACAATTAGATCAGTTATCTAATGGTACTAATGTAATTGGGTCAAGTACTTCTACTGAGATTCCTTCTTCTTTTAATTCTTCAGCTGCTTTTAAGCTACGCTCTAACATTCTTCCCCAAGATACTAATGTTACATCAGA
>CAKMQF010000014.1 GCA_927911745.1 uncultured Gemella sp. | reverse complement strand
TTATCAGAAATCGTTTTTGATTTTCTTCGATCAAACTTAAATCTAATACAAAAGGATATGCATCATTTGATTATGAATTAACTGGATATAAAGATAGTAACCTTGTTAAGATGGATATTCTATTAAATGGTGAACAAGTCGATGCTTTAAGTTTCATCGTTCACAGAGAATTTGCTTACCAACGTGGTAAAGTTATTGTAGAAAAACTTAAAAAACTTATTCCAAAACAACAATTCGAAATTCCTATCCAAGCTGCAATTGGAAATAAAATTATCTCTCGTGAAACTATTAAAGCGATGCGTAAAAACGTTCTTGCTAAGTGTTACGGAGGGGATATTAGTAGGAAACGTAAGCTATTAGAGAAACAGAAAAAAGGTAAAGAGAGAATGAAAGCTGTTGGTAGCGTAGAAGTTCCTCAAGATGCTTTCATGGCTGTTCTGAAAATGGATGAAGAATAATGAAAAGTTATCCACGCGGAGTATATATTCATATTCCATTTTGTAAGTATATTTGTTCGTACTGTGATTTCAATAAGTTTTATATACAAAGACAACCTGTCGATAAGTATATAGATTGCTTAATTAAAGAAATCGAGAGTATGGAAAACATTCAAAATGTTGAAACTATTTATATTGGTGGTGGAACACCGAGTGCATTAAGCGATGAACAACTTCACCGTTTATTAACTGCACTTAGAAATAAAATTCCACAACAGCTGCGTGAATTTACTTTTGAAGCTAACCCTGAGGATCTTGTTGATTCTCGGGTTGCTTTGGTAAAGGGCTACGGAGTTGATAGAATTAGCATGGGAGTTCAGACTTTTAATAATGAATTGTTAAAAATTCTTGGACGAGGTCATGTTGCGGATGATGTAGATATGGCGATTGCTAATTGTAAAAAACATGGGATTGAGGACATTAATGTAGATTTAATGTTTTCATTACCGAAGCAAACTATGGATGACTTATATGACAGTATGAAGAAGATTGCAGAATACAATATTAGTCATATTTCATGTTATTCATTGATTTTGGAACAGAAGACTAAGCTTTATAATCAGGTTAGAGATAAGAAAGTTACATTGCCTTCAAATGAGACAGAAGAGAAAATGTACAATGAGGTTATAAACTTCTTAACAGAAAATGGTTATGAACAGTATGAAATCAGTAATTTTGCTCGACCTGGGCATGAGAGTGTTCATAATAGTAGTTACTGGAAGAATGTAGAGTACTATGGACTTGGAGCGGGGGCGCATGGTTATATTGATGGAGTGCGTTATGCTAATCAAGGAGCTTTAAAATTCTATATCGACAGTATGTTAGAAAAAGGACATGCAAGACGTGAAGAAAATACTGTAACACCTAAGGAAAGAATTGAAGAGGAAATGTTCTTAGGGCTACGTCTTTTAGAAGGTGTAGATTTAGATATTTTTGAAGAAAAGTATGGTAAAAGAGCAGAAGAAATCTTCAAAGATGTAATTGATAAAAACATAAGAGAAGGGTACTTAGAGATCGAAGGTAATAAACTTCGTTTGACTAGAAAAGGATTATTCTATGGGAATGATGTATTCTCTGAGTTTCTGTTAGATTAATATAGTTTTTGAAATAAGATGATGATTTTAAAGGGAGGAACTTGATCAATTTATGTAAAATTATTGAGTTTCTCCTATAATAAAAGAAAGGAGAACTATTATGGAGCGAACACATATAGAAAGATTACTTAACAATTTAAATGAAGAGTATGGTTTTAATTTAAAATTCAGTGAAAATTTTAAAAATGCATTTTCTCATTCTTCTTATACTAATGAGAAGAGAATTGCGAAGCATCTGAATTATGAGCGTTTGGAATTTTTAGGGGACGCTGTTGTTGAACTTACAACAAGTGAATTTTTATTTAAGAAATTTTCTGAGCTTCCTGAAGGTGAACTTACTAAGTTACGTGCATCTATTGTTTGTGAAAAGACATTGGTTAAATATGCTTTGCAACTTGGCTTAGATAAATGTATCTACCTAGGAAAAGGTGAAGAAAAGATGGGTGGAAGAAGTCGAGCAGCTTTACTTGCTGATATTTTTGAATCTTTCACAGGTGCGATGTATTTAGAGTCAAATCTTGAAGTTGTAAAAACTTTCTTAAATAATACATTATTTACAGAAGTTCAAGATCTTGAATATCACAGTTTTGTAGACTATAAAACTATCTTGCAAGAGTACATTTCAAAAATTAAATTGGGTGAAATTGAGTATGTAGTACTAGATTCAAGTGGACCATCACATTCTAAAACTTTTACAAGTGCTGTTTTAATTGGTGGGAAACAATATGGAAGTGGAACAGCTACTACAAAAAAAGAGTCTGAACAGCTTTCAGCAAAACAAGCATTAGAAAAACTTGAATATAAAGATATTTAAAATTAATGAAAGGAAAAAGAGATGAAATTAGCAAAGGTTGAAGTTACAGGTTTTAAATCTTTTCAGAAGAAGACAACATTTGAATTTAAAAAATAATTTAATCGGTGTTGTTGGACCGAACGGTTCGGGAAAAAGTAATATAATTGATGCTATTCGTTGGGTTTTAGGGGAGCAATCAGCTAAAAATTTACGTGGTAGTAGCATGAAAGATGTTATCTTTTCGGGGACTGAAGATGCGAAAAGAAAAAACTTTGCTGAAGTAGCGGTAACATTTTCTAACGGAGAAGATAATTGTGAAATTAAAAGACGTTTGTATAGAAATGGTGATAGTGAGTATTACATTGATAATAAACGTGCAAAATTAAAAGATATTACTGATATGTATCTAGACCTTGGTATTAATAAAGAGAGTTATAGTATTATTACTCAAGGTAAGGTGGAAGATATTATTTCATCTAAGCCTGTCGATCGCCGAGCAATTATAGAAGAGGCATCAGGTGTATTAAAGTATAAAAATAAGAAAAAAGAAACTAATCTAAAATTAGAAAAAACAAATGACAATTTAATGAGATTAAATGATATTTTCTCAGAAATCTCAGGTCGTTATGAAATCTTAGAAGATCAAAAGAATAAAACACAAAAGTATCTTGATTATTCTAAAGAACTTGAAGAAAAAGATATTTTATTAAATGTTTATAATATTGCTGAATATCAAAAAAGACTTGCAGATTTACTACAAGTTAAACATGAGAAAGAATCTGAAAAACTTGGGCTTGAAAGTAGACAAGAAGAGCTTATTAAAGATTTAGAAAGTATCAAGAATAGCTTAGTTTCTCTAGATAGAACTTACATGAAATATCATGATGAAGAGTTAGAACTAGTTCAGAAAAAGGAATCTCTTCAATCACAATTAAGTGTAATTCAGGAAAGAAAAAATAATAGAACTCTGAGAAGTGAAAAAATTAATGATGATATTAAATATCTTGAGGAAAGAAAACAAAACCTTGAGAATAAGTTAGCAGAAAGAGAAAATCTAAACGCTGAAATTAAAAGTAAAATTCAAAAGATTAATAAAGAAATCTCTTCGTTAGAATCAGGTGAAGAGAGTAAATTAGAATTAATCGAAAGAAAAATAGAAGAATTAAAAGATAACTACTATAGCTTAATAAACGAAGAAACTAAACTAGAAAATAGTATAGAGTTTGCTAAGAAAAATCTAGAGAGTGCTGATGAAAACAGTAAAGAAATTCTAGATAATATAGAAAGACAAAAACAAGTTTTAGGTATAAAAACAGAAGAACTTGCAGCAGCTACCGAAGAGCAAAAAGTATTAAATGAACAGCTGGCTAACCTTCAAAAAGAACTTGATATATTAGTTGAAAAAAATATTTTAATTAATTCAAATGGGAAAAATATTGAGGAACAAATTCGCACAGGATACAACTTCAAGAGTAACCTTGAAAACCGTAAGAAGTTCTTAGAAGATCAGATTAATAATTTAAGTTTTTACAATATTGGAGTAAAAGAAATTCTTGCTAATAAGGATGCTCTAGCGGGTGTTCACAATAGTGTAGCGAACATTGTAGAATTTGATAACGAATATGCCGTTGCAATTGATATTGCTTTGGGGCAAGCACAACAAAATATTATCGTAGAAAATGAGAATGTAGCAAAAGAGTGTATTAATCACTTAAAGAAAACTAATAAAGGTAGAGTTACATTTTTACCATTAAATAATATTAAAGCAAAAACTATAGCGAGTGATGTTTATAGAACAGTTGTAAATGAAGAAGGATTTATCAATATTGCTGAGAATCTAATAACTGTTGATAGTGAGTACAAAAATATAATATCTCACCTATTAGGACTTGTTCTTATCGTTGATAATATGGATAATGCCAATAGAATAGCACGTAAGATTAATTTTAGAAATAGAATTATTACATTAGATGGGCAAATCATTAATAGTGGTGGATCTATCACTGGTGGTGCTATTAATAAAAATAATAATTCATCTATTAAACATAAGGCAGAATTAGATGAACTTTCACAGAATCTTGTTAAAATAAATGATAAGATCGAGAAATTAGTAAATGAGAAGAGTCTATTAGAGCGTCAACAACAAGAAGTAATGGACGAAATTCTAAATTCTAAATCTGTGAAAGAAGAGGAGATTTTAAAACTTAAGCAATAGAATTAAGTATAAATCATAAAAACTACTGAAATTTCCGATATTAAAGTGAATATAGAATTAAATGAGAAGAAACTACTGGAATTCAAAGATAACGAAGACAATTCAAGTAATATTGTCGAATTAACTCAAAGCCTTGAGAAAATTAGAGTAGAATTGCAAAAACTTGATGAAAAAAATCAAGGAAGAAAGTAGTAAAAAACAAAATGCTCAAAGTGCTGAGGAATTATTCTTAGAGAAAATTGCTGAGCTTAAGATTGAAAAATCAAAATTAGAAGAGACAACTAAGCATGGTTTAGAGTTAATAGAATCACTATTAGCTGATATAACAGATGTTAATGAACAACTAACAAGATTAGAAATGTCTAAAGATGCTGAGTCATTAAGTGAAGAAGATGAACTTCAGATACTAGAAAATAATTCTAAAATAATTGCTGAATGCGTTGAACGATTAACAACGCTTAAGACGTTATTATCAGATCTTGATATGGAAAAAACAGGATTATTCAAACGCGAAAAAGAAATTACCGTAGCTCAACAAAGAAATAACGAAAGTCTACGTCAAAAAACTTCAGAATTTGAAAAATTAACTGTAGAACAGACGAAGATAGAAGTTAAGATCGATGAATATCTAGAGAACCTTGTTACTAACTATAATGTAACATATGAGAGTGTATCAAACAGATTAACTGCTGAAAATATTGGAGAAGTACCTTCGTATAAGAATGATGTAGTAAGACTTCGTAAAGAGATAGTGGACTTAGGTAATATCAACTTGAATGCTATTACTGAGTTTGAAGAAATTAAAGAACGTTATGATTTCTATAATGAGCAAATTACCGATCTTGTAGAAGCGAAAGAAAAACTAGAAGAGACTATTGCAGAGATTGATAAAGAAGTAAAAGAACGCTTTTTAACGACATTTGTTCAAGTAGCAGAGAATTTCAATAAAATATTTAAAGAACTATTCAAAGGTGGTTATGCAGATATGACTTTAGAATCACCAAATGACATATTAAATACTGGAATAGTAATCGAAGCTTCACCTCCTGGTAAAAAAACTTCAAAACCTTTCATTATTATCAGGTGGAGAGAAATCTTTAACTGCGATAAGTTTATTGTTTGCGATATTGCAGGTTAAAAATCCACCATTTGTAGTTCTTGATGAGGTGGAAGCGGCACTTGATGAAGAGAATGTTAATAGATTTGCTAAATTCTTAAAAGTTTATTCAGAGAATAATCAGTTCTTAGTTATTACGCATAGACGAGGAACTATGGAAGCTATGGATACTTTATACGGAGTAACAATGCAAGAAAAAGGTATTAGTTATATCTTAGAATTAGAGTTAAAAGATGTTATCGAGAACTTTGAAGAGGTAGTAGAGTAGTAGGTAAAATTTTATAATAAGTTAAAAGACACGGTTAAGTTTGATCTTAACTGTGTCTTTTTTAACTTAATTTGAATAAGATAAATTCTTAATAAATCCATACCAAACATAAATTACAATAATTATTGCCAGCAATTCACTTAGATGAATTAAAATATTTAGAATAGAAAATTCAGCTAGTTGATAATAAACCCCAGTTTTCTGAAATGATATCGCGCAAATCACTAATGGGAATGTAAAAGCAGAAAAGCTAGGGTAGAATTTTCTTTTTAGCAGATATGGTAATTGAAATAAGACAAATATAAACAATAATATTGTAAGTGGTATTAGTATTGCTAGTATTATGTTACTTTTTTGAGTTACTCCAATCATATAACTAGCTAGTAAGAGTCCACCAGGTGCTGAGAATACAGTAATAGTAGGGTAATCTCCATCTTTATAATGTTTATATTTATAGACTCTATAAAGAACAAAAGGTAATAATACTAAATAGTTAATATAAGAAAAGTAGAAGTAAATTAATCCTAGCATTTCTAAGTTGTAATTTATTGCTGTTACTGTCACAACAGCTGGCCCAACAAAGGTAATAAACCAAGTTGGATAGATTTTACTTATATGTCTTTCTTTTATTATAAAATTATAAATTGCATAGCAAACAACACAAAAATCTAGAAAGATTCCAATTATCCATACTGGCATACTCAATAGTCCAATATATTTTTTTGAAAATGAAGCAAGTAGCATAATACTCATAGGGTATGTTGCCATTACTGTCGCTACAACCGGATTTTCCATTTCTTTTTTTAATTTGTCAAATCCCAACACAAACTTAATAGTTAAAAGTACAATTATTATCAAAGATAGTAGATTAAATAATAACTGTAGGGAAGATGAATATGGTTGTAATAAATTTCCTAATGCAGCAGAACCTAATGCTAAACCTGCAATTGGTGTAGGTAAATTTTTAATTATATTCATAAATAACTCCTAATTTTTATTCTACTTTTATTGTATAAGATTTCTTGTAATAATTCAATAATTTTTCTGTTGACATTTCATACAAAATAATTTACAATAAGAAACAAGTGTTACCTATTAATGGAGGTTTGAATATGGCACCAAAATTTAAATTTACTAAAGAAGAGGTTTTGACTGTAACTATAGACTTCATAAGAGAAAATGGAATAGAAGCATTAACTGCAAGAGAGTTAGCCAAAAAATTGGAGTCATCTACTAAAGTAATATTTAGTTTGTTCTCTAATATGAAAAATTTAGAAGACGAAGCAAAGCTTGTTGCAGAAAATATTTTTTCAGAAAAAAGTTAATTTAGCTTTAAAAAGATGATAGTCCATTTAAACGATTAGGAGTAGAGTATATATTATTTTCAAAAAATGAACCTAAATTATTTCAATGGTTATTTATGAGAAAAGGTATAGAAGTAGAAAGTTTTAAAGATTTTCTTCCAATGCGAGATTATGAATATAGATCAGTAATTGAGTCTATAGATAAAGAGTATAAAATTTCAATAGAAAATGCAAAAAAATTTTATGAGCACTTATTTATATATAGTCACGGTATTGCAACATTAACAGTTACGGGAATATATAATTTTACATCGACTGAAATTATTGAGTACATGGTAGAAATAGCTAAAAGTTTAATAGTACAATATTTAAAGGAGATTGATTAAATGATTACAGCAAAAAATATTAAGAAAAAATATAATGATCAAGAAGTTTTAAGGGGAATAGATTTAAAAATTGATAAAAATGAATTTGTTGTTATACTTGGGGCTTCAGGTTCAGGGAAATCTACATTATTAAATATTTTATCTGGTTTAGAAAAGTCAGATTCAGGAGAAGTTGTATATGATAATGAGTCTATAAGTGATTACTCAGAAAAACAATTAACAAAGTTTCGTAAAGATAAAATAGGATTTGTTTTCCAACAATATTATTTATTAAATAATTTAACAGTAGAACAAAATGTTAAAGTAGGAGCTAATTTAGCAAATAATAAAGAATATGTTGATATTATAAAGGAATTAGGTTTAGAAGATAAATTAAGTAAATATCCTAATGAGTTATCTGGAGGTGAGCAACAGCGTGTTTCAATTGCGAGAGCATTAGCTAAGAAGCCAACTGTACTATTTTTAGATGAACCAACAGGAGCTTTAGATGAGGCGACTGGAAGAAAAATATTAGAGTACTTATTAAAACTAAAAGATAAATCAAACTTTACAATGATAATGGTAACTCATAATGAGAATATTGCTGAACTTTCAAATAAGATAATTCATGTAGGTAGTGGTAGAGTAACTTCGATTGAAGAAAACCGCACACCTAAATCTGTAGAAGAGATAGGGTGGTAATTATATGATAGTTCAGTTAAAAGATTTAAGAAAAGCAATTGCAGTAGTGATAGTAAGTTTTTGTGCTGGTATTTATAACTACACTTTTTTCTAACTTATATTTAGATTTGAAAGTCCTAGATATTACAGGATTTAATATAATGCAGAAGAAGTTTTATGATGCTCAGCTTATTGTTTCTAAATTTGTAATAATTATAACAGGAACAGTCTTATCAATAAGTGCAGCAGTAATGTTAATATTTTATATAAAACAATTTATTGATGATTCTAAACATAAAATTGGAATATTAAAAGCTCAAGGTTATAGTAATAGCTTTATAGCATCTAAGTTTTCTATTTTTGGATTTTTAGTATTTTTGGGTTCATTATTAGGTTATGGTAGTTCACATTTGTTTATGCCGAAATTTTATGAGAGTAGGAATACAGATAATATATTATCTGAACTTACAATGAACTTTCATCTTAAACTTTTATTAATAATGGTTATATTACCATCACTATTGTTTTTAGTAATATCAATTGTGTATGTGATGTTTAATTTAAATGTACCAACGATTAACTTACTTAAACAAATAAATTCAACAAACAAAATAATTAGAAAAAGAAGATTTAGGCAATATAAAAACTTTTTTAAAGAATTAAGAGCAACAGTATTATTTAGTAATAAAAACCCTATTATTCTTTGTAATTTTTGCAGCATTATCATTTTCTTCAATGATTCAAATGGCATTTGGTATGAGAGATTTTGTCGATGGAACAATAAGAATTATGATGATGGTAATAGGTGTGATATTATCGTTATCAATATTATTAATTTCATTAGAAGTGATTGCTAGTAGTAATATAAAAAATATATCTATTTTAAATATTATGGGCTTTTCAAAAAGTGAATGTTCAAAAATAGTATTATCAGGTTATAGAGTAGTAGCATACATAGGTTTTGTTGTAGGAACAGTTTATCAGTATTTTTTAATAAGAGTATTACTAAAAGTTTTATCTAGAAAATTAGATAGTGAAACAACATATAACTTTGATTTAATTTCAGTAATTGGTAGTTTTATAGCATTTGTATTAATATATGAAATCTTTATTTTATACTATAGTAATAAGATAAAAGGTTTAAATGTTAAAAAAATTATGATGGAATAAAAATAACAACTCCTTGTATATTTATACAGGGAGTTGTTTTAGGAGTAGTTATTTAGCTAAACCTTCAGAAATTTTATCTAAGTTCCATTTCATCATGCTGTAGTAGCTATCTCCATTTTGTCCTGGTTCAGCGATTGAATCAGTGAAGATTTTTTCATAAATTGGAATATTAGTGTCTTTTGATACAGTTTGCATTGGACGTTCATCAACACTACTTTCTACGAATAGTGAAGGTACTTTAGTTTTACGTAATTTTTCAACTAGAGTTTTGATTTGATCTGGAGTTCCTTCTTCTTCAGTATTGATTTCCCAAATGTAAGCTGAAGGTACGTTGTATGCTTTAGAGAAATATTTAAAAGCTCCTTCACTAGTTACTATTATTTTTTTCTCTGCTGGAATATTGTTAAATTTATCTTTAGATTCTTTATCTAATTTAGATAGTTTTTCTAAATATGTTTTTTAGATTTGCTTCATAGAAATCTTTATTTTTAGGATCTTTAGCTTCTAATTGTTTAGCAATATTTTTAGCGTAAATCATACCATTTTCAAGGTTTAACCAAGCATGTGGGTCTTCTTTACCTTTTTCGTTTTGACCTTCAAGGTAAATTACATCAACACCTTCACTTACTGCGTAGTAATCTTTGTTTTCTTCTTTTTTAGCGTTTTGTACTAATTTGCTAAACCAAGCGTTACCACCAGTTTCTAAGTTAATACCATTATAGAAGATAAGATTTGCCTCAGATGTTTTCTTAACATCCTCAGGAAGTGGTTCGTACTCGTGTGGATCTTGTCCAATTGGTACGATACTGTGTAAATCAATTTTATCACCAGCGATATTTTTTGTAATATCTGCGATGATTGAGTTAGTTGCTACTACTTTTAATTTAGTAGCTTCGTTAGAACTAGAACCTTGCTTAGCGCTAGAACAAGCAAATAGTCCAACAGCTAGTGTGAAATAAGCGCTAGAAAACTTAATTTTTTAAAACCTAATTTTTTCATATTATTTATAGGCCTCCTTTATTTATTTTATAATTCTATTCAAAAATAAAATAGATTTACATAACTAATAATAATCATTATCAATTAAAACTCTCATAATAACACCTCTAAATAAACTTGTTCTGGAAGTATTTTAGATATTAATAAGTTTATTTAAAGGGATTATTATATTTAATATATGATATTCTATTTTATTCTTGAGTATTATTATCTAAGTTAATTATTTTTTATGTTTAACAAAGCGTTGTTTTGGAGCAATAAAGAAACTTATTGCAAAAACCACGGCTAGTGTTAAAACTATACTAGATCCTGCAGCGATATTGAATGAATAACCTATAAACAATCCTAATACAGAACAACTTGCTCCGATTGTAGATGATAAAAATATCATAGTTTTTAGGCTATTTGCATAAAGATATGCGGTTGCTGCTGGCGTAATCAACATTGCTACAATTAAAATAGTACCAACACTTTGCATTGCAGTAACAGACACTAAAGTTAATAATATCATTAGTAAGTAGTGATAGAAATTAACTTTCATACCCATTGCTTTTGCTAATAGCTCATCAAATGAAGTCAAGAGTAATTCCTTGAAAAAAAGTTTAATAACTATAAGAACAAAGACTCCAACTCCTATAGTAATATACATATCTACATCTTGTACTGCTAGAATATTACCGAACAAGATGTGGAAAAGGTCAGTAGAACTTTTCGCTACACTAATTAAGATAACTCCTAGGGCTAAGAATGAACTAAATGTTATTCCTATAGCTGTGTCACTTTTAATTATAGAATTACCTTTAATAAATGTTATGATTATTGATGCTAATAGACCAAATACGATTGCACCAATAAAGAAATCTATACCTAATATAAACGATAGGGCCACACCAGGAAGAACTGCATGAGAGATTGCGTCTCCCATTAATGACATTCCTCTAAGAACAATAAAACATCCAACGGCTCCAGCTACGATTCCAATAACAATAGCGGTGATTAAAGCATTTTGTAAAAAAATGAAAACTATATAATCCGTCGATAAAATCTTTAATCATTAGTACCACCTCCCATAAAGAATAAGTCGGTACCGTATGCTTTTGTTAAATTTTCTCTAGTAAAAGTTTTTTCAGTTTCACCGTATGCAATAACTTCTTTATTTAGTAATAATACATTATCAAAATAAGAATGAACCTTTCTTAAGTCGTGATGGACGATTAATATTGTATGACCTTTTTCTCGAAGATTCCTTAATGTATTCATTATTATTTCTTCACTAACTGAGTCAATACCCACAAATGGTTCGTCTAGAAAGATATATTTTGCTTCTTGAACAAGACAACGAGCAATTAGTACACGTTGAAATTGTCCGCCAGAGAGTTCACTAATTTGTCGATTAGGAAATTGTTCTAAGCCGACAATTTTTAAAGCCTCGTCAACTTTTTGCCAATCAGATTTTTTTAATTTTTTTCAGTATTCCAATCTTAGAATATAAGCCTAGAGAAACGCATTCTCTAACTTTTTATTGGAAAGTTATAATCTATATTGATTTTTTGTTCAACATAAGCGACATTGTCAAGATTTTCTTTTGAAACTTTATCATCAATTATTGTCTTACCTATTGAAGGTATTATATGTAGAACGGCTTTTATTAAGGTAGA
>CAKMQF010000013.1 GCA_927911745.1 uncultured Gemella sp. | reverse complement strand
TTTTTATTTTCCCTATATAATCCAGCAACAGCAGTACAACAATTATATTGAATACTTATATTCCAAATTAAAATTTCAAACTAAAAATCTCTACACTTTGAGCAGTGTTTTTCTCCAAACTTTGTTCAAAATTATAAACTTATGCAAATTTCTTATAAAAGTATAAAATATCTCATTAATAAATAGAAATGAAACTAACACAAATAGAAATGCAAATTTTACTAGATTATCTATAAATTGTAAATAGATAAATACTAGTAAAACTCCTGCTACTTCTACCAAGTATTCTATTACACTCGCTTTTTTCCAGTTGATTTTGTCATATAAGTCAACCACATAATATTGAGCAATACCTAATATCATAAACGCCAATGCAGCTAAACTATATGCCTTAATATCTGTTTTATCTTGAGTGAAAGCTTCAGGTAAAAAGCTTGTAGTGTTAGTTAAATATTTATTCATCGCTATAAATAAGAAACCTACTAATTCAACTTGCAATACCACCAAACCTAAATCTTTAAGCTTATTCATTTTTCTCCTCCTCCTTTTTAAAATTATTTTATTAACTAATACAATATAATTACTTATACTTATTCAATTGTATTATACCATTTTTAAAAACGTATTCAAAATATTTATGATGTGATGTTACATGTATTTTTTTATGAGAGTGACTAAAAAGTCATAATATTTAACAAAGTTCATATAAAAGCTCATAAACACAGTGGTTTATTGATATCTAAATTTTCTTTTTAAAAGCTTTTTAGATATATAATAAACTTTGCAGGGATGACTAGATAAAATCTTGTTTCTTAAGAATCGCGATTTTTGATTCACTCCCCATTACATACACCTCATCATACATTTTCAAAGTTTCTGGATAAGATCTGTGTGAAATATGAATCAAAGTCTTATCTTTCATACTTAATAGTAATTTTTCAACTAAGATGTATGTATCTTTATCCAATCCTGATAATGTTTCATCTAAAACTATAACCTGTTTTTCCTGTAATATAGCTCTAATTAATGCTAACCTTTGTTTTTGTCCACCAGATAAATTTGATTTTCTCTTATCGTACATAGTATTTATCAAATCAGAAGCTTCTTTAATTTTGTCATCTAATCTAGTTTCTTTTATTAAGGTCATTATTTTACCCGCTTCTATGTTTTTATAAAAAGTAAGATTATCGATAACCTTACCTACAAATATAAAACTATCTTGAGGTACATAAGTTATTAGTTTCTGAATTGTGTTGTATTCATAACTGTTAATATTTTTTCCATTTAAAAAGATGTTACATCCTTCAAGGTTTTTCGTTAATAGTAATGCTAACGTCGATTTTCCACTACCACTATCCCCTTGAATTAAATACTTTCTACCTTTTTCAAAAGTAGCGGAAAAATTACTAAAAATTTCTCTATTATTAAATTTATAACTTTCATTTCGAACTTCTATGTCTTCAAAATCGATAGTTTTATGACTATCTATATATTCAAACTTCTCTTTAGAATCTAATTCCCTCTTTATATCTTTTACCGATGTTATATTAGCTATAGAAGCTGTTATCAAATTGACAGGCATTACTAACTCTGCAGAAATAGTAAAAATAGATACTATATCCCCTACACTAGTATTTCCTAGTAGAGCTTGCCGACCTCCTATATATAAAATAGCAATAATAGTTGCATAGAATACTAATCCTGTTAAGACATTTACAAGTGATGCTAAAACATTCTTTCTATTAACAAGTTTTATTTATTTTTTTATATTCATTAAGTAATTTTTCATAAAATATATTAGCCGAATCGCTGTTCTTAATGACTAATAACCCTTCTAAAAAATCTTCAAGTTTATCATTATAACTAGACTTTTGTATAGAAATAGTATTTGAACATTTTCAAATATATTTTAAAAATGTTAGGAATCACAATCGGAAATAGTGACAATCCTATAACCCAAAACGCTGTTGTTACATCTAATTTGAACAACGCTATTGTAGCAAAAATAAAATAAACTATTCCTTGATACAAAGAGAAAATCGTATTATAATATTGATCTTTTACCATTTCAATATCATTGTTTACCGCAGATAATAAATTTTTACTCTTTGTATCTAGTTTATTCCTAAGTAAACTACCCACAAGGGTTCTATGAATATTGAATCCAACTTTATTTAAATAAATAGTATCTAAAATCTGACGTAAATATTCACATATAAGCATTAGTATTATAATTACAGATAAATATATAATTTGATTGTAGAATAATTGCTCATTTTTAGTAGTAAGGGTATCAACAACATATTTAATTTGATAAGAAAAATAAATATTAATTCCCGAGACTACTGTAATAAGAAATAAAACTACCGCAAATAAAAATTTCCTCATATTTCCCACTCCTAATTTGAGTCCTTCTATTTAAAAGTTCAGTTTTCATTTTATAAATAGCCTTTGAAAATCTAAATACAATAAAAAGAAATCAATTGCTCATAGAAGCCAATCAATTTCTTTCTTAATATTTGATATTCTAAAATAATTCAATCTATAGATTAACTTTCCACTCAACATAAAATCCAACTAACGTTTTGTTAAATTATAGAAATTATATCAAATAAAAAATTAGTAGTCAATGTTTCTTCTGAAAATTCAAGATTGTCTTTATAATTTATAAATTAACTTGAAACTAATCTTTTAACTGGAACTAAAAAAATACATATCTTCTCTTTTCTATTACATTAATAGTATTCCATACAAAAAGCTAGGAAAAATTCCTAGCTTAACGTTCACATTTGAAATATAGGTAGTGAATCACTTTCCTTTATACTACTATATTTCTACTAGAAAATCAATTTTTTATTTCGTTTTAAAAAATTATCATATTCATAAATCTATACTTATTATTTTATATAATTGCATTTCATTTTATCTTCTTTCTATTTTTTTAGTTTCAAATACTCGAACTTAATTTTATTATATACTAACATTTTCTAATTTCTAACATGAAAGTTCAATTTCTTTGAACTTTCATTAAAATCATGATATTATGGCTCTAACAGGAGGTGAAGTTTATGGCAACTTCTACTGAAAGAATAAATCAAATAATGAAAGAAAAAAGATTAAGACAAATAGATGTTCTTAATTTAGCTAAACCACTTCAAGCGAAATATAATATAAAATTTTCTAAAAGTCACTTATCTCAATATGTCAATGGTAAATCGAATCCAGATAACAAAAAAAATCTTCTTATTATCAAAAGTATTTGGCGTTACAGAAGCGTGGTTATTAGGATACGATGTACCTAGATATGAAAGAATAGAAAAAACTAAAATTACTGGACCTCAAACCCCACAAGGTCTAAAGATCCCAGTATTAGGAACGGTTGCAGCAGGAATACCTATCTCAGCTGTTGAAGAAATCCTAGACTATGAGGAAGTACCTCAATCGTGGAAAAGCCAAGGTGAATTCTTTGGACTTAGAATTAAAGGTGACAGCATGAAACCAGATATAAATGATAGAGATACTGTTATAGTAAGGAAACAATCAACAGCTAACAATGGAGATGTAGTAATAACTCTAGTAAATGGGGATGATGTCACTTGTAAGAAGTTTGAAAAGCTTGATAATGGAATAATGCTAATATCTAATAACTCAGAATACTCACCTATGTACTTTTCAAATGAAGAAGTAGTAACAAAACCAGTAGTAATTATAGGACGAGTTGTTGAGTTAAGAAGGAAGTTTTAGAAAGGAAGGAATAATGAAATCAATATTTAAAGAAGCTCAAAGAATATTTGTAAATGTCATGGAATATCATCAGTATAAATTCAAATATCTTCCAGAATCAGTTTTATTTAAAGCTAAACAATTTTATAAAGAGGCTCAAGGGAAAAATACTAAGTTCTTTCCAAAGTTTAAACGAGGAACAATTGTGTATGTGAAATTTGGAGTTAATATTGGTTCTGAATTGAGTGGTAACCATTTTGCTATTGTATTAGATAAATATGATAAAGTTACAAAGAGTACAATCACAGTAGTTCCACTGTCTTCAAAAAGAAATAAATATTATCAAGAACTAATTCCTTATGATAATATTTATTTTAAAAATTCTAAGTATCACCTTAATAAAATCGACGAGTTAATTTCTAGGTGGGAAGTAAAATCTAAGGAATATATTTCTGAAATCAATGATTTAAGACCTGACTATCTTAATGATCTTAAAAATTATACAACAAAATTATTAATAGCAAATAACGGAATTATGACTGATGATATTCAAAAAAATATAAACAACTACTCCGAAGAATTAATAACCAAGGCACTATATAAATTAAACAAAGGAAATAAAGAATACTTAGAATCTAAAGAACAACACTTTAAAGGTATAGAAAAGTATAAAAAATATAAAAATAAAGATAGTTATGCTTGTGTGAATATGATACAAACTATAGACAAAAGAAAACTGACACCAGTTTCAGAATTTGAAAGTGCTGGAAATATTACAATTTCAGAAGAATCAATGAATCTTATAGAAAACAGAATAAGGAAGATTTACTTTAACATTTGACAAATAAATAATAAAATGAGATACTATTAATATAAATTAGTGGTGAAACATCCACATCAATATCATTATTCGCTGTGAAACATCAGCATCAATATCATATTAAGGGTACCTCAATAAGAGGTACTCTTTTCTTTTATATATAACTAAAAAGCTGATTCCCTTCATATTTTATAATATAATTAAGTTACTAACATAGATACATTTAGTAGCTATCGCAAATCTTGGCTAGAGCTTAATGCTCTCACCCGTTGGTAACTAGTTACTGACGGTTTTTCTTTTTAACTAGTCAAATTCAATCAGTTTAGACAAAATAAAAACTCTTTACACTTCCTCCTTTTAATACTCCCCTACAACCTTATATTTTCTCAGTATATATTTTAACTGTTCACCTGTAACATCTTCGTATTTATAATCTATATTTTCAACTGCTAGATAATTCAATACTTTTCTAATGCTGACATATCCTTTTTTTGCTACTACGATATGATCTAGCATTTCAATACCAACTATTTCACCAACTTCCATTAGATTTATCGTTGTTTTAATATCTTCTATAGAAGGAGTTGCATCTCCACTCGGGTGGTTATGTACACAGACGATGCTAGAAGCACTATTTTTTATTGCTAGTTTAAATACTTCTCTTGGATGCACTACTGACATAGATAAACTACCTTTGAATACTTCTCTTTTTTCGATTATTTTACCTTTCGTATCAATATCTAATACTACGAAAACTTCTTGCGTTAAATTCTCTAAAGATGATTTTAAATAATTGGCTATTGACTGCGGGCTATCACACTTCACATCTAAAACATTCGTCGCATATATTCTTCTTGCAAACTCTATATTCGCCAGAATATGTATCGCCTTCTCCTGACCTATCCCTTTATGTTTCATAAGTTCTGTTAAAGTTGCATCTCTTAACTTTGTAATGCCACCCATATCTTTTAGAATCATGTCGGAAAGCTCAATTACATTTTGATTTTTTGTACCTGTTCTTAATAATATTGCTAGAATCTCTTTATCACTGAGAGCTAAAGCACCTAATTTTTTAAATTTCTCCCTCGGACGATCTTCTTCACTAAACTCTTTAATAGTGTATGCTACCATAATAATCCCTCCCTTATTAATATGATTGTTAAATAACTAAGCGCTATGAATGGTAATAGTGGTAATTTCGTTTTTCTTTTAACTTTTTTCAAAATAACTAATCCAATAGCGAAGAATCCTGCATATAAAAATGTGAAAATTAACAAATACACTCCCTCAAATAAATTTAAACTTAAAGCTAATACACAAAATACTTTTATGTCACCATAACCTAAACCACCTCTTGTGAAAATATATAATATATGAAAAATAGTAATAAGATAGATAAAATCTAAAAAAATTGAATAAATAATAGTGTATATATATAGAAGAAAAATTTAATATAATTAGAAGATAAAACAGCTCATCATTTACTTCAAATGATTTCACATCTTCTATTCCTAAGAAAATCAGAATAATAAATATACTGACTTCAATATAACTAATAAAAACAAACTCTCTCTGAAAAATAATAAATAATAATATAGTAATAAAAGTAAAAATTTCGTATAAAAATACATCTAATGGTATTTTTTGATTACAGTAACTGCATCGACCTTTTTTATATAAATAGCTAAAGATAGGAATTAAGTCGCCTGCTTTTAATTCTTGATGGCAACTAGTACAATAACTTCGTCTAAATAGAAACTCTTTTTTATTCTCACTATCTACTAAACATTTGATTGCACTAGCAAATATAAGACTTACAATAACAATAAATATGTATCTTTCCATAAGTATCTCCCCTTACTTTATAACCCTTCAGTTATATTTTATCATAAGAATATTTACCTAACCAACTTTATCCTTATTGATATTTTAGCTATTAAATAATATTTTTTTATTCGTAATATTTTTTAAAAATCTCTTCGAAATTCTGTATACAACTTTTCCTCTTGAATAGATTTTCACAAGAAATCATACTCATTTTCAATTTCTATTATCATTCTAGTCCACTCATAGTAATATCTATTTTCAAAAGAATTTACATTTTTTCATTTTTGTAGTATAATATTGTTTATAGTTTTCCGAAGGCAAGATTTCCGCCTTAAGGAAAGTAGTTTTATATTCTTATTGTACACTATTATTTTTAGAAAAGGTGATTGAATGATTTTTAAAAAATTTTTGAGAAAAAGTCAAGAAGAGTTAGAAGTTGCGAATCAGCTCTCTCTTCAAGAAATTAACAATACAGTTGATGTTCCAAAAGAAGGGAGCTTTTTAAAGAAAGTCCTGGCTTATAGTGGACCGGGAGCATTAGTAGCAGTCGGTTATATGGATCCTGGTAACTGGATTACCTCTATCGCTGGTGGTGCCCAATATGCATATAGCTTACTATTCGTTATACTTATATCAAATCTTATCGCGATGTTGCTTCAATCAATGTCTGTAAGATTAGGTATAGTAACTGGTATGGACCTAGCTCAAGCAACTAGAAAGCATACTGGTAAAAAAATGGGATTTGTTCTCTGGATAATTACCGAACTAGCTATTATGGCTACCGATATTGCAGAAATTATCGGTAGTGCTGTAGCTTTAAAATTATTATTCGGTATTCCTTTACTAATAGGGGTTATAATAACTATCTTTGATGTATTCTTACTACTATTATTAGCGCATTTTGGATTTAGAAAAATCGAAGCTATTGTAGCTACCTTGATATTTACAATTCTAATAATATTCTTCTATGAAGTTTTATTAGCTAACCCTAATACCGGAGAATTAATTAAAGGTTTTATTCCGAATAAGGATGTAATTAATAATAAAGGTGCATTATTTATTGCCTTAGGTATCGTGGGAGCTACAGTTATGCCTCACAATCTGTACCTACATTCTTCTATTGTTCAAGCAAGAAGATACGATAGAAAGGACAACAAAGTTAAAAAAGAAGCTATTAGATTTTCTACTATAGATTCTAATATTCAACTTTCAATCGCATTTGTTATTAACTGCTTACTATTAGTTCTAGGTGCTTCTTTGTTTTATGGTCATGGTGATAGTCTTGGACGCTTTACAGATCTTTATAACGCTTTACAAGATAGCAGCATTGTTGGCGCTATTGCTTCACCACTCCTTAGTACACTATTCGCCGTAGCTCTATTGGCCTCTGGTCAAAATTCTACAATTACCGGAACATTATCAGGACAAATAGTTATGGAAGGTTTCATCCATATGAGACTTCCTATGTGGATGAGAAGAATGCTGACTCGTGTAATTGCGGTAATGCCTGTTGTCATTTGTTTAATAATTTTTGGTGATAGCGAACAAGCAATTGAGAGCTTGCTAATATATACACAGGTATTCTTAAGTATCGCTCTACCAATATCTATTATACCTTTAACACTTTATACGTCAGATAAAAAACTTATGGGAGAGTTCGTTATTAAACCATGGATGAAAATTGTTGCATGGATCTGTACAGTCGTATTGATAATCTTAAATTTCTGGTTAATAATATCAACATTCATATAAACTATTCGGACTGATTTTTGTCAGTCCGATTTTTTATTGCTTAATACATACAGCATAGTATCACGTCTTCTATACTTCATAAACAAATAATGACCACCCCTGAAAAGGGGTGGTTTTCTCTTCGGGTATAACCCTTTGTTACTAACACGCACCTCAAGGCGCTGGCTTTCACATTCGTTCAAGCCCTATTGTATTTTAACGCCCGCTACCCGTTAAACCGGGTTTATCTATTTTTTTTATTTCCAAATTGGATTTGTGTATTTCTTTTGTTGTCAGTTTATCTATTTGCAATGTCATGCGATTCTTGTTCCCTGATATATTTTCTTATTGTAC
>CAKMQF010000012.1 GCA_927911745.1 uncultured Gemella sp. | reverse complement strand
TTTTTACTTGTTGGTCTAATTTAAAATTGGTAACTTCAAGTGAGGTAGAAAGACATGGTGTTTAATAGAAGTTCAGAAAGTGATTTCTTTTGTGGTTAGAAAAATGCCAGAATTAAAAGAACTCAACACGTTAGAATATAGAATAAAGTATAACAATAAAATTTTTTGACATATTAGAAGTAGATGTCTTTAGTAAAGATAAAAAGTTCTTAAGGGTTAAGGGAGTTAATAGCTATGACTAAGAGGGCAACTATTGATTCACTAGCTGCTGAGATAACAAAAGGTTTAAAGGAATATTCTAAGCTAACTGAGGAAAGTTTAAAAGGTGCAGTAGTTGAAGTGAGTAATGAAGTTAGAGATAAAATAAAAGAAGGATCACCTAAAAAAAGTGGAGATTACGAAAAAAGTTGGAAAGTGACAAAAGAAAGAGAAACAGCACACTCTATACAAACAGTAGTTCATTCAAAAAATAGATATCGATTAGCACATTTACTTGAATTTGGTCATGCGAAGAAAAATGGAGGGCGTACTAAAGCAATTCCACATATAGAGCCAGCAACAAGAGATATTAGCGAAAAAGTATTAGAAAGAATAAAGAGGGATTTATCGTGAATAAAAATGAAGTATGTGAAATGTTATATAAGCTAGAAATTCCATTTGTTTATAGTCATTTTAAAGAAGGAAGTGCTCCAAGATTACCATTTCTTATATATTATTATGACGGTGAAAATACTTTTAAAGCAGATGGTAAATTATATTATAGTGTGAAAAATTTAATTATAGAAATGTATACAGAGAAAAAAGATTTTAAATTAGAAAAAAAGATAGAAGATCTTTTACAAACTTATTCTTTAATCTATACAAAAGACGAGGTATGGATACCGAGTGAAGAAATGTATGAAACAATTTATAAAATGGAGGTTTAAGTATGGAAAATAAAGTGAAATTTAATTTGTCTCATGTTCATTATGCAAAATTAACTGAAGGTGATACAACAACTTATGAAAAGCCAGTACCAATTCCAGGTGCTGTAAAAATTAGTTTAGAACCTAATGGAGAACCAGAGAGCTTTTATGCAGATGGAGGATCATATTACACAATTAATAACAATATGGGATATGATGGAGATTTAGAGATTGCGATGATTCCAGAAAGTTTTAGAAAGGATATTCTTCAAGAAAGAGAAGATAAAAATAAAGTTCTAGTTGAAGATTCAGGATCAGAAACAAAGAACTTTGCACTACTTTTTGAATTTGACGGAGATCAGAAAAAAATACGTCATGTACTTTATAATTGTTCAGCAGGTCGACCAAAAATTGAAGGTCAAACAAATGAAGAATCAAGAGAAGTGCAAACAGAAACACTTTCAATAAAAGCAAGACCTATCAAAGAAGGACTTGTGAAGAGTAAAACTGGTAAAGAGACAACAGAAGAAACATATAAGAATTGGTATCAAACAGTGTATATGCCAATACATGAAGGAGAAATGTAATGGGAATTATTAAAGATATAAATGTAGATGGAAAAATTGTAAGATTTAAAGCGTCAGCAGCTATACCTAGACTATACAGAATGAAGTTTAGTCGTGATATTTATAAAGACTTACTTATATTAGATAAGATTAATAAGAATAAAGGAAATATCGATATTGAGAGTTTAGAAATATTTGAAAATATCGCATATATTATGGCTTACCATGCAGATGATAAAATCTCAAATGATGTAGGTGAATGGTTAGAACAGTTTGATACTTTATCTGTATATAAACTTCTTCCAGACTTAATAAAATTATGGGGTATAAATGTTAAAACTATGAGTACATCTAAAAAAAAGCAAAAGAAACTGAGCGGACGTTAAATACCGCTCTTTTTTTACTGCGTGCAGTTGAATTAGGACTTTCAATGAATGATTTATCAGAGTTAACAATAGGGCTAGTAAATGATATGTACATTGAAAAAAATAATGATAGTTATGATTATAAATTAATAGCGACACAAGAGGATATGGATAATTTTTAGGAGGTGATTGTATGGCAAGTAGAATAGCAGGTATTACTGTAGAAATCGGAGGAGATACTCTCAAATTAAAACAAGCATTAAGTGAAGTTGAAGGTAAGATTAAACAAACTCAAAGAGAACTTAAAGATGTAGAAAGACTATTGAAACTTGATCCACATAATACCGAATTACTTACTCAAAAACAAGAACTCTTAAATACAGCCATAGAAGAAACTAAGAAAAAGTTAGAAACACTAAGGCTCGCTGAGGAACAAGCTAAAACTGCACTGGCAAATGGAGATATTTCAGAAAAGCAATTTGACGCATTAAAAAGAGAAATTATTGCGACTGAACAGGAACTAGATAAATTCACTGAAAAACTAAAACACACTGATAGTTCGATGCAAGCTACACTTAAAGAAGTTGGGGGTAAGTTTAAAGAGACTGGAGAGAAGATATCTTCAGTAGGTACAACTCTATCAAAAAATGTGACAGCACCAATTGTAGCAGTTGGAGCTGCAGCAACATTAGCCTTTCGGGAAATTGATGAAGGTTATGATACTATCATCAAAAAGACTGGAGCAACTGGAGAAAGTTTTGAGGGGTTAAAAAATGTTGCGGATAATATTTTTAAAAGTTTACCTGTTAGTATGAGTGATGTAGGTGTTGCGGTAGGTGAGGTTAACACTAGGTTTAAAGTTACTGGTGATGAACTTCAAGAACTATCTACTTTATTTCTTAAGTTTGCAGAGATAAATGAAACAGACCTAAATAACGCTATAGGAATGACAAATAAAATAATGGTTCAGTGGGGTATTGACGCTAAAGAAACTGCCAACGTGTTAGGATTAATAACACAAAAAGCACAGGATACAGGAATAAGTGTTGATACTCTTATGAACGGAGTTCAGCAACACGGAGCAATTCTAAAAGAAATGGGGTTAAATCTAGGTCAGAGCATTAACTTACTTGCACAATTTGAAGCAAATGGTGTAAATGCAGATCAAGCATTAAGAGGGTTTAGAAAAGCAGTCGCAGCCTATACTAAAGATGGACTTTCTATGGATGAAGCTCTTAAGAAAACAATTGAATCGATAAAAAATGCAGGAAGTGAAACTGAAGCACTAACTATTGCGACTAAGATTTTCGGAACTAAAGGTGCTGCAGAGATGACTAGGGCTATAAGAGAAGGTAGATTTTCTATAGATGATTTATCAAAAAGTATGTCTGAGTACGGGGATGTTGTAGACAAAACATTTGAAGGAACTGAAGATGGTATAGATAAATTTAAAGTAGCTAGTAATAATGCTAAGTTGGCATTAGGTAGTTTAGGAGAAGCAATTTCTGATGTTTTAGGCCCGATTTTACAAGGGGTAGCTACAGTTCTTGGAGGAATAGCAACTTGGTTGAATAGTCTAAGTCCAACAGCTAAACAGATAGTCGTAATAATTGGACTTATTGTAGCTGCGATAGGACCACTTTTAGTAATAATCGGTACAGTCATTGGTTCAATAGGAAATATAATAACGGGTGTTGCAGAAATTTCTGGTGCTTTTAGTGCGATGAGTGGTGTTATGGCTGGTTTATCTGGTGCGGTAGTACCAATACTCGCTATAATAGCTGCGGTTGTAACATTGATATCTATAGGTAGTTATTTAAAAGATCATTGGAGTGAAATAAAAGACTTTTTTATAAATCTTTGGGAAGGTATAAAAACTTACTTTTCAGAAACTTGGACGGCTATAAGTACTACTATAACCGTTGTATGGGAAGTTATAAAAAACTATTTTTTAACAACACTTACAGCGATTAGTCTTATATTTACAACTGCTTGGGAGGGTGTTAAAACTTATTTCACAGAACTTTGGCAAAGTATAACCTTAGTAGTGACTACAGTTTGGGAGAATATCAAAACATATTTTACAACTACCTTTACAGCAATTCAAACTATCTTTACAACTGTGTGGGAGAGTATAAAAAATTTCTTATCAACAACTTGGGAAATAATAAAAACAATGTTCCAAACAGTTCTTGATGTAATAAAAAATATCATTACAAGTTACTGGGATTTTGTATTTCAAACTACAAGTACAATTTGGAATAGTATAAAAGATTTCTTATCTACTATATGGCAAAATATTAGTAACTCTATAAATACGATAGTACAAGCAATTAGTGATTTTATAAGCACATCTTGGAATAGTATAAAAAATGTTATAAGTAATATTTTAGATGCTATTTTTAGTACAGTTTCAAATATCTGGAATAATATTTATTCAACAATCTCTAATCTTGTAAACTCAGCTTATAACTATGTCCAAAGTGTATTTAATAACATGTTATCGGCTGTGGGAAATATTATAGGAAATATTAGTTCAACAATCCAAAATGGATTTCAAAGTGCAGTAGATTATATTTGGGGACTAGTAAACTCAGCTTATTCTTGGGGGAGTGATTTAATTTCAGGAATTGTTAATGGAATTAGGGATAAGATAGGTGCGGTTGTTGATGCGGTAAAAGGTGTAGCTGAGACAATTTGGAGTTATTTACACTTTAGTGTTCCAGAGGTAGGACCACTTACAGACTATGAGGATTGGATGCCAGACTTTATAAAAGGATTATCTAAAGGTTTAGATAGTAGTAGAAATCTTTTGAAAAACTCTGTAGCTAAATTATCAAATGATCTTGTGATAAATCCAGACTTAAAAGGATTCACACTTCCAAGAGTCAATGCAACATCAGGTATAAGTAGTGATGATTTAAACAAATTAATTCAAGCTATAAATATACCACACGAGACAACTGGCGATATAGTTATTCCGGTTTACTTAGGTGGAACATTACTTGATGAAATAATAATAAACGCACAAAACAGACAAATTATAAAATCAGGAGGAAGGTAATATGAAAAAATCATATATAAAAATTAATAATGAAACAATACCAACTCCTGATGAGATAGACTTTGAGTTTAGAGATATTGAAGGTAGTAGTAGCGGAGTTACCGAAGCAGGAATAACACATAGAGACATTGTAAGGGAAAGTGTGATATCTATATCTTTGAAACTAACTCTAACAAGTCAGTATCTTTTAAAGTTATCAAAAATGTTAAAACAAACTACAATACCAGTTAAATACTTTGATCCTTATTCATTAGAAGAAAAAGAAATAAATACTTATTGTACAAATTTTAAGGTTAGTCTTTTAAATAAAATGGTAGTCCTGGAATTTGGAGTATTAGTTTTAAATTGGAGGAATACTAGATGTATAAGACAAGTGTTGACTTCAATAAAATGATAAAAAAGAAAAGTAGAAAGTATTTTTGGACAGGAGAGATAGTATTAAAAACTGGAAAAATAATTAATTTTGATGATAAACATATTTTAAAAGATAGTGGTTATATAAGTAATTCATGTTCAGGAAGTAATGAAATAGAACTAGGTTCAGTTTACGCTGCGGAGATGGGTATTACTTTGAAACTTGATGAATTAAGAGAAATAACATTAGACGGAAGTATTATAAAACTATATTTCAACTTAGTCTTGGAAAATAATGAAATTGAAAAAGTACCACTAGGAATATTTGAAACAACTGAAGCTAATAGAACGAAGAAATTTGTTGAAATTAAAGGTTATGACTTTATGGTTAAGTTTAATAAAACTCTGAGTTTTAAAGAAACATCTGGGACTATTTATGAACTTCTAGAATTTTGTTGTAAGAAGTGTAGTGTAGAACTTGGAATAAGTAAAGAAGAAATTGAAAAATTACCAAATGGAGTAGAAAGAGTTGGGATTTATGCCGAGCATGATATAGAAACGTATCGTGATTTAATTCATTATATTAGTGCAACTACTGCAAGTTTTGCGACTATAGATCGTTTCGGTAAGTTAATATTAAAAAGATTTAATACGAACTTAAATTATGAAATAAAAGAAATAGATAGGTATGAATTAAGTATTTCAGATTTCACAACTAGGTATACTGCAGTACAAAGTACAAATCTTAAAACAAAAATATCAGAGTATTATTCAAAAGAAAATGACAATGCTTTAACTATGAATATTGGTGTTAATCCTTTGATGCAGTTAGGACTTCCTGAAAAACGAGTAAGGATGTGTAAAGCAATTTTAGAAGAGGTAGCTACATTTGACTATACGCCATTAGATAGTGTAGTTGTAAGTAATCCAGCATTTGAGGTTGGAGACAAGATTACTTTCAAGGTTGGTGTTGAAAGTTATCATACTATAATTACATCAATTGAGTATAAAATTCATGGGAAATATAGAATTAAGAGTGTAGGTAAAAATGCATTACTATCTAAAGGTAAGAGTAAACAAGACAAGAATATTCAAGGTATATTACAAACTATTGAGTCTGACAGAGTAAAGGTGAATGCTTACGTTAATGGAACTGAAATAAAAATAGGACAGAATTCACAAACAATAATCGATATAGAATTTGCATCAAGTAAAGAAACTGATGCTTTTTTATAGCCACTGTGTTATTTGATGTTAAAAGTTTAAAGAAACATATTGAAGAGACTGTTACCTTAAAAGATGAAAAAGAAGAAAAGAAAATAAACCTTGATAGAGAAGTTGACGAAGATCAAAGGCTTAATATCATATACTCATTAAATGAACTTACAATAAAAAATCACGTACCAAAGTTTATAGCTAAAGTAGGAAGCCAAATGGTTACATTATTCTATCCACTAATAAACTTAAAAGAAAAAGTGATTAATAGATTTACTGTGGATTTCGAGTTAGAAAAAGGTAGTCTAGTTATTCCAATAGAGGGAATAAGTGCTGCAATCATAGGTAGTGCTTTAGGAGGAGATGTACCTTGGGACGGTAAAATAAAAGTAAATGAGAACTTAAGAAAATTAACACTATCTCATAGAAAACAAGTAGATTTAAGTGAGGGTAGTATAGAGGTTGACACTTATGATGTTCCTAAATATGAATTTAGTGATGTGATTATAAAAAATGATTTAAAACGAAAATTTGTATTTGGAAATATAACTGAGAATGTAGAAGTGGAGGAGAAAAATGAAAGGTAAGACAATAATAGAATTAACCGATGTTAAAACAAAAAAGAAAGAGGTTTTAAAAGATGATAACCTCGTAACAGATGTTTTAGAAAAGATTCTAACATTAAATCCGAATGGACTACTTACAAATATTAATAAAGATACCTTTTATCCAATAGTTGAAAAAATAGTAGGAGGAATCTTGTTATTTAAAGATAAAATAACAGAAGATAAAAATACTAGCTTTGTAAGTACAAGTAATGAATGTATTGGATATGCTGGACAAGTAGAAGGAGTTCAGGAAAATCCACTGCAAGGTAGTTTTAATAAACAAGAATCAAAAGCAACGTCAAATGGTTATAAGTTTGTTTGGGATTTTGGAACATCAAAAGCAATGGTAAAATATCGAGTGTTTGTTTAACTAATGCCAAAGCAGGAGGTGGTTATTTTGGAACAAAGAGTAATGGTGAAACAAATCGTATAAAACTAGGTGAAGATAAATATCTTATTAAGAATACAGATACTGAGATGAAGAAAAAATATGTCAATGTAGTAGAAGCTAACTTCGAAGAAAATTATATAGTATCAATAGTTCCTGAAAGTGATCATCTTAGAATAATAAAATCAAGAGAACCACTACTTAACTTTAGATTAGATGATTCATTATCATTTTTATCTGAGAAGAATATAACTGAAACAAAGATAAAGTATAAGAAATCTTATGGAACATATGGAGTGTGTATTTATGTGGACGCAGAGAATTATTACTTATTGAAAACTAGTACTAGCGGAGGTAATACCAATGTAACTAAGTTGAAAATAAACAAAGCAAATAATTCTATTGAAGAAACTGAATTCACATTAGAAAATGTGAAAATAGAAAATATAGGTTCATACTCATTAGACTATGATTACTATAGAACTATTAAATCTGTATTGAGAGGAGGGTATGTATATGCAGTTAGCACAGATGAAAAATATGTTGTGAAGTTTGCGATAAATAATCCAGTAGATGTAACGAAAATAGAACCTAAGTTTACTCTAAAAACAGGATCAGTATCAAGCCATACAACAGGATGTGGTATGTATATATTAGGAGATATGATAATAGGGACTAACTTTACTATTGATAAAAATGATAAAGTTACCGAAATAGCGCAAAGCGATTTATCAACAATAGAATGCATTCCATTAAGTTATGGTCCATTTTTACTTGGATATTTTGCGAACGGAGAAAGCTCAGGGGATAAGTATTTAAGAAAAGTTTTATACTTAATTACACCATACTCAGCAACAATAAATAATTTATCGAAGACAGTAGAAAAAACGGCGGATAAAACAATGAAAATTACATATTATTTAACGGGAGGTAAATAAAATGAATACATTATTAAATTATAAACTTATAATTTCAAGTATAGGTGGTGTTCTAGGAGTATTTTTAGGAGGTATGGACGGACTTATCTATGCACTTTTAGCATTTTCAGTAATAGACTATGTAACTGGAATAATGTGTGCGATTGATAAAAAAGAATTATCTAGTGCCGTTGGTTTTAAGGGAATAGCTAGAAAAATTATTATCTTCTCATTAGTTGGGGTAGCTAATATACTAGATGTTTATATTCTAGGTCATGTAGGAGTATTAAGAGCAGCTGTAATATTTTTCTACCTATCTAATGAAGGTATTTCTATACTAGAAAACACTTCAAAATTAGGACTACCAGTACCTGAGAAATTACAAAACATTTTACAACAATTAAACAAGGAGGAAAAATAAAATGGTACAAATAATAAATGAAACACTAATGAACGCAGGTCAACTTGACAGCATAGACTTTGTAGTAATTCATAATGATGCAGGAAGTATGACACCTGAACAATATGTGGAATGGTTAAGATATCGAGATAAAGCACTGGGAATAGCTCACTATTATTGTAACCGATATAGTATCGCAAGAGTAATAGATACATACAACATTGGATATCACACTGGTGAGTGGTGGAGTAATACCCACTCGATAGGTTATGAAGTATGTGAGAGTATGAAAGTCTCAGACGAGGACTTTTTAGCAAATGAAGATATGGCATTAATGCAGGCAACAGAAGACTTAATTTATTATGGCTTACCAATTAATAAACAAACGGTAAGACTTCATCATGAGTTTAGTCCAACTAGTTGTCCGCATCGTAGTTTAGCTTTACATGGTGGAACAACTGATAGTGTTAAAACTTACTTTGTAGAACGTATGAATTACTTTGCGACTTTAGGAGAAACAGTTGATGAAATGTTAGGTAATACTAGTATCACAGAACCAAGTACATCTACTAACTCAGTATTAACTGGTAATAAAAGCAATGAAGAAATTGCACGAGAGGTTATTTCAGGAGCATGGGGTAACGGAGAGGATAGAGTGAACAGATTAACTAACGCAGGATATAATGCAAGTGAGGTTCAAGAAGCAGTGAATAGATTATTAAATGGAAATTATACATCTAATAATTTAGATGAAATAGCCCAAGAAGTAATTCATGGTAAGTGGGGTAATGGACAAGACCGAGTTAATAGACTGACAAATGCTGGATATAACTACAGTGAAATTCAACAAAAAGTGAATGAAATATTAGGATAAAATATGTGCCTAGAAGAAAAGAAAATTTCTTCTAGGCTTATTTGTTTACGTAAAATGAATAATAATAAATAATAGATGATTATTATATATATGATTATTAATAATATTAATGGAAACTAAAGTATTTACTCTATAATTTTTGAATTTATAGAATTTTATATTTAACATCAATCAACTTAATTATACCATAAAAAAAGAAAAAAATTTAGAAAATGTATTATTGATGGTTTCCTATTGTTATCATATTATTTTCATATTATAATAAAACTGTAAAGATTTATAACGTTATAAAAAATAAAAAAAACAAAAGGAGTAAAGACAATGAATACCAAATTTAAAATAACAACAGCAGTTTTATCTGCGAGTTTAATTATAGCACCTTTATCTGGATTAGTTCAAAATAATCAAAATGTAGCTAAGGCTAGTGATTTAGTATCAAAAAAAACAAACTTTGAAAATTCTATTCAAAAGCATATAGACTATATTGATTCTCAAATCTATCTTACAAACAATCATTTAATTGTAAATAAAGAACAAGTGTTGAAATATATAAAACAAAATTGGAATGAGATAAGTAAAAATTCTAAACTTAATACTCCTGAAGAGTACTTAAACGGTATTGAATTATCTATATCTAATATTAATGAAAAAGTTTCTTCTGGTTGGTATGAATTCGATAATCAAAAAGGTATAAAAGAAAAGTATCAATCTAGAAGTGCTCAGCGCTATGAAATATATGAACAGTGGTGGGGATTTCAAATGTACGCACGATACCAGTATCAAGTAGATGATTTAACAGATGATTTAGAAACTGCAGCTTATGCAATAGGTGCTGTTGGGGGAATTAGTGTATTTTTCACAGGGCCACTTGCTGCTGCATTAGGGCTAGTAGGTTTAAATTATGGATGGATGAAAGTTAAAGTAGAAAGAACGTTTAGGGATTACGGTTCAGTTAAATTAAGTATAAATAAATTTTCATCAGTTTTCTGGACGGAGCCTATTCAATAATGATGGTATTATATTTTAATCTGTTCATAATTATTTTAGGACTAGTAGTATCAATATATCAATTTTGTAAAAAAGAAAAGAAAAAGAAGAAAAAAAATAGAATAAACTTTTATAAAATCCATCACAGAAATTTTCTGTGGTGGGTTTATTTTTTTATCTAAATTTCACTCTAGTGGTTAAATTTTTCATAGTTTTCTTTACCTGTGATGTAGAGAATATAAAGATCATAGGAGTGAAAAGCATGGAACTGAAAGATGAAATAAAAAAACTAAGAGAAAAAGGATTGGGGTATAAGAAAATAGCTGTATGTTTAAATGTATCAGCCAATACAGTTAAGTCAATTTGTAGAAGAGAGAGTTTAGAAAAGTTAGATATAGAAGATTTTGATACTTGTAAAGTGTGCGGAGAAAAGTTAACTCATTTAAATGGGAAAAAACAAAAGAAATATTGTAGTGATGCTTGTCGAATGAAATGGTGGAAGAATAATCAAGATAAGATGAATAGAAAGGCATTTTCTATTCATCAATGTAAATGTTGTAAAAGAGAATTTACATCTTATTCCAATAATAAAAGAAAGTATTGTAGTCATGAATGTTATATTAAACATAGATTTGGAGGTAGCTATGAACACTAAAAATGAAGTAACCTATCAAATCACAATTAAAATATTAAGTAACTTGTTTAGGGAAAATTTAATCACAAAAGATGAATTTGATTCATTCAAACATAAGATGTTAGAAAAGTATGATCCAAAAATATCCGAACTTATGGAGTTATCACTTGATAAATAGTTTCTTTAGAGTGATATATAGTAATGACGAAAAGGAGGATACAATAATGAAAATTATAAAAAAGTTAGAAACACTAAATGTGACCGATGTTAAAAAACAAAAAGTCGCAGCTTATGCAAGAGTATCACATCAAGATTTACTACAATCACTATCTGAACAAATAAGCTATTATAGTAAACTTATACAAAATAATCCTAGTTGGGAGTATGTTGGAGTGTATTTTGATAACTCAGTAAGTGGGAGAAATACAAAAAATCGAAAGGAGTATTTAAGATTAATAGATGACTGTAGGAAAGGAAAGATTGATATAATTCTTACAAAGTCCATATCACGATTTGGAAGAAATACTATTGAGTTGTTAGAAACAATACGAGAGCTAAAGAAATTAAATGTAGGAGTTCAATTTGAAAAAGAGAATATCGACACACTCACTACAGATGGAGAGTTATTACTAACGTTACTCGCTGTCGTTTCAGAAGAAGAATCAAAGGCGATAGGTAGTAATGTAAGGTGGAGTGTGAAGAAGAAGTTTAAACAAGGATTACCCCATAGTCAACAACCTATATTAGGATATAGATGGATAGGAGATTCTTATAAAATTGAAGAGTCAGAAGCCGACACTATCAGAAAGATTTATGATTTATACCTATCAGGAATAAAACCTACACAGATATCAAGGATATTAAATGATGAAGGTAAACGAACAAGAAGAGGAAATAACTTCACACGATTAGCCATTTATAGAATATTATCCCAAGAAACTTATACAGGGAAACTCATATTACAAAAGACATTTAATGTAAAAGAAAAAGGTCGTTCAGTAAAAAATACTGGTGAGAAGACTATGTACATTGTAGAAAATGCACATGAAGCAATTATTTCTCAGGAAATATTTAATAAAGTTCAAGAAATAAAAAAACAAGGTAACCTAAAAAAAGGAGTAAAAGATGAATAGAAAAATTACAACTATACAAGCCAATAAACAACTTAGTCATCAGTCAAAACTACCTAGTATAAAAAAGAAAAAGGTCGCAGGTTACGCTAGAGTATCGACAGATAATGAAGATCAAACAAGTTCTTATGAAACTCAAATGAAGTATTATGAAGAGTACATATCAAGTAGAAAAGATTGGGAATTTGTGAAGATGTACTCAGATGAAGGAATAAGTGGAACAAATACAAAAAAAACGTCTAGGATTTCAAGAAATGGTAAATGATGCACTAGCAGGTAAGATAGACCTCATATTAACAAAAAGTGTTAGTAGGTTCGCAAGAAATACGGTGGATTCACTATCAACAGTTAGAAAACTAAAAGATGTTGGAGTAGAGATATACTTCGAAAAAGAAAACATCTGGACATTTGATTCAAAGGGTGAATTACTTATTACAATAATGAGTTCCTTAGCACAAGAAGAAAGTAGATCAATATCAGAAAATATAACATGGTCTAAACGAAAACAAGCCGCAGAGGGTAGGGTGACATTTGCATATAATAATGTACTAGGTTTTAAGCCAAAAGAGGACGGAGGATTTGAAGTTGATAAAGAGCAAGCCCAAATAGTGAGATACATATTTGGACAGTTCTTATCAGGTAAAAATCCTAATCAAATAGCTAAACATCTAACTGAAAATAAAATACCGACACCAAGAGGAAAAGAAAAATGGAGTTATAGCAGTGTAAGAAGTATTTTAACAAACGAAAAATATAAAGGTGATGCCTTACTTCAAAAATACTATGTAGCAGACTTCTTAAACAAGACTCAGAAAAGGAACAACGGAGAGCTACCTCAGTATTATGTAGAAAATAGCCATGAAGCAATAATTGATAAAGAAGTATTTGATGCGGTTCAAGTGCAGCTAAGTGAAAATAAAAAATGGTATACAGAGAAAAACTACTTTGGAAAAATTAGGTGTGGATGTTGCGGTAGTTCATACGTGAGACATTTATGGCACTCAACTGACAAATATAAAGAGACAATATACAGATGCAAAGATAAGTATAAGAACGAAGAGAAATGTGATACACTTCATATAAGAGATGATGAAATTCAAAGATGGATAGTATCAGCACTAAACAAGGTAATTGATAATAGAAAAGAAATTGTAGGTAATATAAAACTTCTAATGAAGATCATAAAAGAAGACAGAGGGTTAGATGATGAAATCATTCAACTCGAAGGAAAATTAGAAGACATCAGAACTGATGTAGAAAAACTTATAATAACGAATTCCAAGATAGCACAAGATCAAGAAGAGTACACTAGAAAATATAATAAACTGATAGAAGAATATAAATTGTTAGAGAAAGAATTAGAACAAAAAAACTTAGATTTATTGAACAAAAATAAAAGAGTTAGAGAACTGAAAATATTTGTAGACTCATTAGAAAAAACAAGATGAGTTACTAACAGAATACGATGCGAAGTTGTTTAATTATTTGGTAGATAAACTGATAATTCATAAAGGAAAAAGAATAGAAATTCATTTAAAAAACGGAGAAGTCATATCAATCTGATATGATTTTTTCTTTTTTACTATGAGAGATTTAGGTTATCTGATATAATATATTGAGTAAACAAGGGTTAAACAGATTTGTAGAATATGATTAAATCAAGGATAGAACAAATCGTTAAATGATGCACCCCCTGAGAGGGTTTTGCACCCCCCTAGTGATAAAAAAAGGAGCTTTTGTATGATAAAATTAGTTGTTACAGATATTGATGATACGCTATTAAATAGTGATCGTGAGATTTCTAAGAAAAATAGAGAAGTAATTGAAGAGTGTAAGAAACAAGATATTAAGGTTATTTTAGCATCGGGTAGACCTGATTTTGGAATGATGAGTATAGTAGAAGATTTACAACTTGATAGTTATGATAACTACTTGCTTTCATTTAATGGGGCTAGAATTGCTAATCTTAAAACGAATGAAGTAATCTATGAGAAGTTTTTATCTCCTGAGAGAATTAAGTTCTTAATAGATGTTGCTTTGGAGAATGATTGTGATATTCTTACTTACCAAGGCGGGAAAGTTCTTACGAATCGTGATAATGAATATGCACGAATTGAGTCTGGTTTAGTAAGTGCAGAATTAGTAATTAGTGAAAATATGAAAGATGATATTAAAGAAGGTGCGGCTAAGGTAATAATACTTAAACATCCTGATGAAGCTGTTGCGGTGAAAGATAAACTAGCGCTTGAATTAGGTAATGAGTATGAGGTTGCTATGTCTAAACCGTTCTTTATTGAGATTAATGATAAGGGTATTTCTAAAGGAGTATCTTTAGATTCATTATGTAAAAAACTTGGTTTAACAAGTGAGAATGTAATGGCATTAGGTGATGGTCTTAATGATTTAAGTATGATTGAGTTCGCTGGTATGGGAGTTGCGGTTGATAATGCTAATCCTACTTTAAAAGAAGCGGCGAATTTTATTTCTAAGTCAAATGATGAAGATGGTTTCGCTTATGCTATTGAAAAATTTGTTCTTGGTAAAGATGTGTAGATAGAAAGAGGTTCTGATGAAAGTAACTTTGATTTGTGTAGGTAAAGTTAAGGAAAAATTTTATAGAGATGCTATAAAAGAATATGAAAAACGTCTTGGAGCATATATTAAGTTAAATACTATTGAAATTTCAGATGAAAAAGTAAAGGTAGAGAATGATTCAGAAATAGCTCTTGCGATGGAAAAAGAGGGGAATAACATATTATCAAAAATTAAAGATAATCAATATGTTATTACTTTGGAAATTTTAGGTAAGAATCTATCAAGTGAAGAATTTGCATCAAAAATTGATAATTTAATGCTTACAGGTAAGAGTGATGTGGCATTGGTGATTGGTGGAAGTTATGGACTTTCTGACAGTGTGAAAAAGCGTAGTGATTTTGCATTATCGTTTAGTAGAATGACGTTTCCACATCAAATGATGCGTGTTGTTTTACTTGAACAAGTGTATAGAGCTTATCGTATAATAACAGGCGCAAGTTATCATAAATAATTGTAAAGAATGAAGTTGCCTTTTCAGGCGATTTCATTCTTTTTTTACTATTAATTTATAACAATTTTTAGTATAATAAAGGTGAAAGAATTGGTGTAAGAAAAGAGGAGAGTTTGTGGATATATTTAAAATGACAACTAATCAGAAAGATAATGTTATTTCTAAAGAAATAATAATTGCACTTAGAAAAAAAGGTGGAAGTGACACAAAGAGAGCGATAGTAGAGTATTTTAGAAAGAATTCTGAAGTTATAACTGAAGAATATATTGATTTTCGTCGTATTTCAGAGAAGAGTAATAATGAGTATTCACCTTTTAAGTTTTTCATTAATTTTAGTTTGAATTATTTAGAAAGAGCGAAATTTTTAAAGAAAGATGGTAAAGTTTATACTTTGACAAGTAAAGGACGAGAAGCTAATCTTGAATCTTTAGATTTTCCGGCTATATATAAAGAAATTAATAGGGAAATTAAAAGAAAAAAAGAGGTTTCTGATATTGAAGAAGTAATTTCTGAAGATGAAAAAGAAATTGTAGAAGATCAGTGGAGAGATGAGCTAATTAGAAAATTAAAAAAATTCAGCCCAGCAAAATTTGAGATGTTCGCTAGAAAACTCGTTTCAAAGATGAATGTTGAAATGGATGAAAAAATAGGGATTCAAGTTTCTAACGATGGTGGTCTTGACGGATTTGGATATATTACAAGTGATGATTTTCGAACTGCTAGAGTTGCTATTCAGGCAAAAAGATGGGAAGGGAATGTGCCTTCTCCAGAAATAGATAAGTTTAGAGGGGCAATGGATAAATATAATGCTGAATTTGGTATATTTATCACAACATCAAAATTCTCAAAGGCTGCTATAGAAGCGTCTCGTCAGGGAACTAGAACAATAACTTTAATTGATGGTGACATCATTGCTGATTTAGTAGCTAAATATGAATTATATGTTAAACCCGTAACAACTTATGTGTTAGACGAATTTTATGATGTAGAATAGAAGAGAAGAGGAAAGTTATGTTTAATTTGGATAATTATATGTTAGAACGATTATATAATATCTTGGAGGGATAGCTATTCTATACGGTAGTATTGCATATATTATTTCAGTTATCTTTTCAAAAATTATGTTTGATATACTTGGTGTTAAACCGATTTTATCGCTTATACCATTTTACAATACTTATAGGATTTATAAAGAGTATAAAGGTCGTGTTTGGAAGCGAAACTGGGGAGTCATGTATATAATAACTTTTATTATTCCCGCTGGTATAAGCACAGGTGTAGTATTAAATTTGATGAGTTATAAGGTGAATAATGAAGTTGTGCTTAATTTCATGCTTCTTTTTATTGTTAGTATAATAATAGTTTTTATATGTTTTTTAATAATAAAAGTATTTGGTGTAATTATGTTATTTATTATGTATTTACCTATTTTTGATACAAAAGTAAGAAAAGTAGTGTTATATATTCAAGCCGTACTAATATTGTTAGTTGTACTTGGAAATGGTATTATTCTTAAAGTAGATCCTCGTTTTAATTCTCTATTGTTAGTGAAGATACAAATGATTTTTTCTGTTGTATTTACGATTGTTTGTCTTTTAGCGGCAAGAGAAGTTAGAGCTAGAATTAGAAGCGGAGAATATGTTCTTCAAGAGAAATTAGATTACGGGACTATGGATAGTTTTGAATTAAATGCAACTTTAAAAGCTCGTGAGAGAAGCTAGTCGTACCTAGAATTTCTAAAATAACGAATTATTATGTAATGGATGATAATGTAATTGAAAATAATTATATAAAATAAAGGAGGAATTCTTATGTTTGAAATAGATGAACATCTGCTAAGTCAGATATTGGCTATAGGTTTAATCGTGTTGCTCATTGTAGTACTTATTGGATATATTATCACGGCTATTTTTTCAAAAATTATGTTCGATATATTTGGTATTAAGGCAGGACTTGCTTTTATACCGTATTATAATACTTATAGAATTTATAAAGAGTATAAAGGGCGTGTTTGGAAGAGGAATTGGGGAGTTGCCTATATAATAACTTTTGCGATTCCTATGGCAGTCATAGGAGGATTTGTATTTGCATTAATTAACTTACCAATTACAAGTGGTGAATTTTATAAAGAATTTGCACCAACACTGATTTTAGTTTTGGTAGTATTGATTAATTGCTGGATTAGTACTCTCAGTATTTAATTTTATTATGTTATTTATTATGTATCTACCTATTCTTGACACCAAAGGTAGAAGAATAGTATTATACATTCAAGCAGGATTAACAGTATTATCTATGTTT
>CAKMQF010000011.1 GCA_927911745.1 uncultured Gemella sp. | reverse complement strand
TTTTCCATTTGGTAAGGTAATTGTAGCAGTTATAGGCGTTTTCTTACCTGGTGTTGTCAAGTCCGGTATATTTTCTACTTTCGTTACTTTTCCACCTTCTGGAACTTTAATATATTTAGCAATATCATCTTTTTCTAGAGGAGTATTTGTTACTGGCGTTTCTATTGGCGTAGGTTTTGCTTCTACAACTTTAATAGTCGCTGGAACTTCTACTAATACTTTTCCGTTTTTATCCTTAACTAACACTGTTACTGGTTTATCACCAACAGTTGTTGCATCAAACGGTTCTTTTTGTCCCTCTGGAACTTTGTATTCAAATGTTGAACCTTCTGGATAATCACTTGGAGTAATACTATCTCTTGCTTGAGGTTTCTCAGTTGGGTTAACTGGAATTAGTTGTTCTTTACCTTCAACTACTTTTACTTTCGCTGGTACTTCTACAAGCTTATCTTCTCCATCTTTTACTTCTACAATAACATCTTTTTCTCCTGGGCTAGTTGTATCCACTGGAGTTTTATATTTGAAAGTTACTCCATCTGGATATTGTTCAGGATCAATGCTCTTAGATGCATCTGGTTGTTTATTATCTTTATCTACTGGTACATATTGAGTTTTAGGCTCTACAACCATTATTTTAGCTGGTATTCTCGTGATAACCTTATCTCCAATTTTAGCTACTACTACGACATCTTTCTCTCCTGGTGTCGTTGTGTCTACTGGAGTTTCATAAGAAAATTCTGTATCTTTAGGGAATGCTTTAGGATCAATACTTCCTTCCACATTTGGTTGTTTTTTATCTTTGTCTACTGGCACAAACTGTGGATAACTTTCTACAACACGCACAGTTGCAGGAACTTCTGCAATAGGATTACCATCTTTATCTTTTACAATGACATTGACAGTGTAATCACCTGGCGTTGTCGTATCTACAGGAGATTTTGGATCATATTCAAATGTTGAACCATCTGGATATTCTGTTTTATCAATACTGTTTTCTGGATTTGGTTGTTTATTATTTTCATCCACTGGAACGATTTGTGGAACTCCCTCTACAACAGTTACGGGCACTTTAACAACCGTTGTTTTTTCTTTTCCATCAACAGTATATTTTACTGTGACATTTACATCTGTATCATCTGATAAATCTGGACTTTCCACATTTTCATCAATACTTACATTCGTAACATTTTCTGGAAGTTTTCCTTTAAATGTACCATCTGCAATAGCTTCTTTTGCTTTAGCAAGAGCTTTTTCTTTTGCTTTTTCCTTGTCACTATCTTTTGCAACGAAAATTCCTTTTGGTGTTGGTTTTGGTAAAACTGTTACTTTAACTTTTACTGGTTCTGTTAATGTTTCTCCATTTTGATCCGTGTAAGTTACAGGTACTGTCACTTCTTTGACACCTGGTTTAGCTGTAATATCTTTAGCTAAATCTTTTGGCTCACCTTTAGTTCCCTTTTCACCTGGAGTGACCGCATCAGTTATATCCTTAGCTGTTAATTCATCTCCTTCAAATACAACTTTAGATGTTGGAGTTGAACCAACTACATTTACTGGAACATCGACGTCAACTGAAATGTCATCAATAACTTTTCCTGTAGCATTATCTCTATATTTGACTGTTACTGTTACTGGAGTTTGTTGACCATTTTGATCAGTTTTTGGAGTAACAATAGCATCGTCAGTTACAAATGGAGTTACCCCTTCAGGAACATTTGTTAATCCATCAATTGCTTTTTTTAACATTTGCTCTAATAGCATCAATTAATTTTTCATTTGGTGTACCATTTAAGACTGTAACACCTTTTGATACTGGTTTTGGAAGAACTTTAACAGTCACCTCAACAGGTTCATCACGTTTAAATTTATCTGCTCCATAAGTAACCGTTACTGGAACTTTAATCTCTTGTCCTGCTTTTCCATCAGTAGAAATATTGCTGACATCAGGATTAGTAACTTTACCGTCTTTACCAGGTGTAACAGCTCCGCCTACTTTTTCTGCAGATGGTTTATCACCTTCTACTACATAAACTGGTGTTGTAGTTGAGACACGTGGCTGAACTTTAATTGTAAATTCTTGAGTTATATTATCATTTGTATCTTTCTTCGTATCAAATACTGGATCTTTATCAAATGGATTATCAACGATATCATATCCCATTGATTTTAATACATCGATATGAGCTTGTACATTACTTTCAGGAATTGTTTCTCCTGATTTACCAGTTAGCGTCAACGCATGGTCAGTTAACTCAGTTTCTGTTTTAGTTTTTGGATCTACAGAAATGAATTTAACTTTTGCTTTTTGATCATCTTTATCATACGTGATTTTGATGTTAGCTTTTGGATCTGTAATTTTCGGTGGTTTATATCCTTGTTCTGGATTTGCAGGATTTACTGGTTCTAATGGTGTACCATTTCCATCTTTCGGAGTATATCCATCTTTATGAGGAATAATTTGCGTAATTTCTCCTGTTTTCGTTGGATCGTTTGGATCATTAGGGAATGGAATTGGATCTCCATCCTTACCAGTTGTTGGATCAACTGGAATCCAACTTCCAATCTTCGTATAAGTAACTTTATCAGTTTCATCAGGAATTACTTTTGTATCTTTTGCAGGTGTTACTGCTTCTTTTGCTGGAACTTCTTTTTTATCTGCAATATATCCTGGTAAAACATCTACTCCAACTTTATCCCATGTTTTATTTGGACTTTCCCAATCTGTATAAGTTACTTTTTTAGTAACAAGATTAACAGTTGCTTTTCTTGTAAATGTTACAGTTTGTTCTGTAGAGTCTTTAGCTTTTTCCTCTGTAGCTGTATCTGATTCTTTCTTCACATATGAAATCACACGTTTAGCAGTTGTGTTCAAATCAGACTCCGCTAATCCCTCAGGCCATTTCAAATCTGGATTTTCACCATTTGGATCTACTGGACTATCTTTTTCATGTGGCGTTGATGAAGGAACTTCAATGATTCTAGGTTTCAAAGTAATTTCAAAGGTTTGAGATGGTTTTGAAACTCCTGCTTCTACATCCTCTTGGTCATCGAAATTAGGATGAACTCCATTTACATTGTAAGTATCACTTTCAATTTCGTAGCCTTTACCTTTTAGTTCTTTAACTTTATTCGTAATTTCATCACTATTTGGTAATGCACTTCCAGATTGACCTGTTAATTCTACTGTTGTGAAGTGTTGACCATCAGTTGTTTTAACTACTACATTAGCTTTTTGACTTTTAACTACGTATTTATAAACAACCTCGATAGGATTTTCTGTTAAAGTACCTGAAGCATTATTTGGTAAATCAGTTTTAACTAATTTATATTCTACTCCATTTTCTGTAAATTCTTCTTCTGGAGTTACTGAATAATTGTTCCCAACAATATTTTCTAATTTAGCTGTTCCATCTTTTAAAACATTTTCTTTAAGAACAGAAGTAGTATCATTAGCTTTTACATATTTTACAGTAACCTTTCCATATTTTGCTTCATCATACGCTGCTACAATATTAGATACCGCATCATACACTGTACCACTAGTTGATGTTCTATTATACGGACTATTTTTTAGGTACTCTTTAAATATATAATACTTGTTATCTGCTCCTTTTATAATATATGGTGCTGTGGCTGTTGTTGTTTTTATATTACCATTTGAGTTTCTATTTTTTTAGTAGTATTATTAGATTCCGTAGCAACATTAACTTCTGTAAAATCTTTTGTTGGCGAAGTAGTTGCAAACTTATCTACCTCAGTTGTCCCATCTTTAACGATAGATTTTGCTTTTAATATCGAATTATTATTTGCAGCATTAACATAACGCATTGCTACGTTTCCAAGTTCCAAGTATTCCGCTAACCAAGTACCATTAGTATCGAATGCATTTTTTTTAGGATAAATCCATTCAAATGACATAGTTGGAGAAAATTGACCATTTAAATTTCCTTCTTCTCCATCTTTAGTAACAGTAATTTCTTCTTCTGTTGGACCAAATTTCTTAGTATCACTATGATACAACTTCAATGTATCTTTAACAGGTTCACGCGATACCCCTAACGCTGCCCAGTCAACTTTATACAATATTCCTTTACTAGCTTTTCCTTTTACTATTTTAACTGTTACTTCATCTTCTGTTAAATTAGTTACTTGGAAGTAAACATCACCTCGTGGTTCTTTTAAAATAACTCCATTTTCATTTACTTTTGAGTTAGCGGTAGTAATATTGTTTTGAACATTTGCTTTTGCAGGTTTAAACTCTCCAATTTTAGCAAATTTATTTAGATTCTTATTTTTTAATTTAATTTTTATAGTAGTACCAGCATCATACTCATACTTATTAGAAGAAAGCCTGAATTCTTCATTGTGTGATAATAATTCTCCGCTTTCACTGATATCCATACTACCTGTAGTTGAAAGTACTGAAGGTGCATTACTTTCTTTATCAACTTCGATATTAGTTTTATTCATGATATATTTTTTCTCAACAACAGGTTGATCATTAACAAGAATCTTACTTGTCACTTCTTTGTCTTCACTAATTTGTGGATAACGTAAACTGTAATTATTAATAGAACCTCTAAATGTTACATCAGTTAAACTTTCAATAGCTGAAGTAAATTCATAAATAAAACGTGTTTTAGTCCCTCTATTCAGAATATGTCCTGCTTCTTTTTCTTCTAAAGATACAGAGTCATCACGTTGAGCCCAGAAAGGTGTTTTATTTTGAGTTCCATTTTTTCCATAGGTTTGAGTATATAATTCTTCTGTTTTTACTAAGTTAGCAAAAAACTTTTCCGTCTTTACTTAATGCTTTAGGTAAACTATCTCCATTCCCTAATTCTTCAAATGTAATACTAAATCTATCACCTTGTCTATAAGCATTATCTTTAAATTTTAAATTGTAACTTATATTATTTACTCCTGAATAACTACCCATTCTAGGTTCTGTTGAAATAGAACCACTTGCTGTAATTTTTCCTCCATCAATCGCTACATCATTGTTAGATTGTGTTTCAGGTGTTCTAAATCCACTCTCCCCTTTTCCTGGTATAGCTTTCCCATTACGTGGATCATTATTTTTATTAACTTTTTCTTCTTTAGGTTCAGTAGACACTTTCTGCATACTTTCTAGTACAAAAGCTTTATTTTTTAGTTCTACTACTTTTCTATTTATCTCTTCTTGAGTAGCTGTTGAATCTTGCACTAAATTTTGTGCTGATACTAATTCTGATTTAGCTTCTTCTAAAATTGATTTTGTTTTATCATTTATTCCAGCTTTTTCTATGGCAGCTTGCAATCTATTAATTGAATTTTCTAATTCTGATTTATTTACCTGTTTCTCAACTTTTGGTTGTGTAGCTTCTAATGGTTGTTTTGATTTCTCATGTTGTGTTGGTTGTGTTGTTGTTTCAAGTTGAGAGTGATTATCAGAAGTTAATACTTTTGAACTCTTACCTGCTTCTTTTCCAATTACTCCATTACTTGTATTATTTACAGTATTCAAATTTGTATCTTGACTAGTTTTATCAACAGTTACCGTTGTGTTATTTTCTGTATTGTCACTGGCGAATGCATTTGTTCCTAAAAACGCAAAACCAGCAGCTATCAATACCGATGCTGTCCCTACTTTGAATTTTTTTTATACCGTAGTAATTAATTTTTTCTTGTTTCTTCTGAATAATCATTTTCTTATTATTCTTACTGTACATTTTTTATCCCCTCCTAAATAAACAATAAAAAAATATAATTTCTAAGTTATTTCAATGTAAATATCTTTACTATTATAATAATAACGATGTGATTAAAACAATCAATCTAATATAGAATTATTTCATCACTTAAATCAATTTTATCTATTAAATATACTTGTGTCAATAGAATTTTTGTATATTTTAAGTATATTTAAGTTATAAAACTACCTTTATTTTCATAATAAAATAGTTGTCTAATTTATAAAATAACATTTTTTATATTAAAAATCAATTTACATAATTTAATCTTTAAAATATCTGCATTAGTTAATTTAATAGACTTTATAAAGTTTACGTATAATATTTATTGATAATCATTTATCAAAAATTTATCATTTTTGATAACGTTTACTATTTTTTCTATTATAGCCAGATTATTTTAATTTAAAAATCATCATTTAATTTAGGAAATATTTAAATAAAATAAAAAAATATCAGTAACCTTGTAAAAAGCTACTGATATTTCCTTTTATTTTAAAATCTTATTTTCTAAATAATCACAATATTTCATTTCTAGACTTTGAACATATAAATTTGGTGCTTTATTTTTTAATTTTCTTGCATCAGCTATTAAATCTAAAGCTTTCTCATCATTTAACTTCACGCCATATTCGTATGTTGCTAAAATATTTTTCGTTTGTGGATTTTTTGTTTAAGTCTTGCTAATAAGTCTTATCATTCATAAGTTCTTCTAATAGTTCATCTTCTGGATTCACTAAGCTTATTAATTTTACTAACAATGCCATAAGTTCAATTTTATAAACTGGTAATAAATCGTCTCTTTCAATATATAGTTTTCTTGCCTCATTGTATAAAGCATCAAACTCAAAGAAATATTCTAATCCTTCTAATTTAATAAATTCTAGTGCATCAGTTAAATAATTAGTATTAATTATTTCTAGTGAATTTATTTTTTCTACTATTTCAGGTTTTTCAATTAATAAATTTTTACCAATACTTTGATAATATACATATTCTAATTGTAAATATAGAACAAATCTAGTGGTTTCATCTTTATTAGCATGATAATAGGTCATTCCATCGTTGAATCCCATCGGAATCAAGTTTAGAAAAGCTAAAGCAAATCCTATTAAAGCAAATAATAATGTATAATAACTTGGTAGGATTAGCCAAAATACAATGGAAAACAACACATTAAATATTACACCACCTAGAAGATATAATTTATACTTAAACTTTCCTTCAACATACTCAGGTGCTCTCATTAAACACTGACCACCTGTTCCTGCTAGTCTTTCAAATCTAATTTTAAGTTTTTCATTTTCATCTTTTATAATTTTGAAATCAAACACTCTAAAACTAATAAATTTATATCCCGATAGCAATCCAAAAACTAAATGCCCCGCTTCATGAACTATAACTTGTAAAATAAAAGCTATTACTCCTGCTATTAATAACAATATTATATTTGGAGCATCAACTCCTGAAAGTGAGTCTCCTGCAATCTTACCGACAGAATATCCTATTATCGCTCCAACAATCATAATTCCTAATATTTGTAAAAGTCCTTTAATAAATTTATTCATCACAAACAATTCTCCTATTCAAATTTCTTATGAATATAATCCATCATTTCGTTAATTTTTTCAATATTTTCGTCTACTAAGATATACACCCATTCTCCCATAGCTGTTGCAAATACTCCTGGTACTCTATCAATTAGACGAAGTTCTTTTGAATATTTATTATAAATATCTTCATTAGAATATTTATAAGTATATTTATCACGTCTTGACAAAGCAATACCATTATAGTTATTCTTCACTTTTTTTCGGTGAATTACCAACTACAATATCAGCATACATCTCAAATAAATCACATTCATAAGTATGATTATATAAATCAACTGTATATCCACCTGCAATTCGGTTATTATATTCTAGAGCAATATAATCGTTATTAGGTAATTTGAAAAATTCGATATGGAAGAACCTCTCCTTCATTCCAAATTCTTTAACAATTTTTCTTCCATATTCTTTTAGTTTAGGATCAATTTGTTTAGAAATAATATTTCCATAATCTAGACCATCGTTTAATAAATCTAAAGTAGGTTTTGTATAATAAAAACTAGTTTCAAAAACAACTTCACCTTTAGAATCAATCAAGCCGTCATACGTACAAAGGACACCATTGTCCACATAACTTTCAAGGAAGTACACAACATCTTGGTTCCATTGATTTTTAAAAATTTCTACATCTTCTTTTGTTAATAGTTTAAATGTATTATTAGCTCCTACTCCATTATCTGGTTTAGCTATTACCGGTAATTTAATATCTTTTATAGCTTTTCAAGTTCTTTAATTGTTTTTACTGCTTGCCCCTTAGCAACTGGTACTTTGGCTTTAATAAATCTTTCCTTCATTTTAGATTTGTACTTTGTAAAATCTAAATTTTTAGGTTTTAATCCTGGGATATTAAATTGTTCACGTATTATTGAATCTAACGTTAACCAATGCTCATTGTTAGACTCAACCCTATCTATAACACCGTGTTTATATATTAAGAACGCTACACCTCTTAATACTTCTTCATAATTTTCTAAATCGTTTACTTTGTAATACTCGGTTAGAGCATTCTTTAATCCATCAGTTAGATTATCATAATTTTCACTACCAATTCCTAATACTCTAACTCCTTTTTCAACCAATTTTCTTGCAAAACTTTCCTGTGAAGTTGGAAAATTTGGTGATACTAATAAATAATTCATAATAATCCCTTCTTTCCTAATATTATTCATTAGTTTACCATAAACTTCACTAATTTTCCAATGAAAACATAAAAAAATATGAATCATTCCCTTAATGTTCGGAAAATGATTCATATTTTTTTATTCTTTTACATTTACAGTTAAATTTTGTAAATATGTTTTAAATGATGAGTTAACCTCTTCACTTAATCCTTTAGTAGCATTTAAATCCACTGTTATTTCTACTTTTTCATTATAAGTTTGTGTCATTATTATATTACTTAATACACAAATATTAGAGACTAAACCACAAAACTCTACTTCTTTATAGTCACTTCGTGAAATAAACTTAGCTAAGTCTATACTTCCAAAAGATGTTTTATTAAAGACTTTCTTAGCTTGTTTTTCATAACCAGCTACTTTTCCGTATAGATTATGACCTTCACTATCTATTATACAGTGTTCAATAGGTAAATGTTTACCTTCTCTTGTAGTTAGATAGTTAGTATAATGCGTATCTTTTGTGAAGATTACATCTTGACCAGCTTTTAAATACTCATCAATTTTGTTAGCTATAACTTGATCAAGTTGTTCTGCTGTTTCAAATCCTAAAGCACCATCTACAAAGTCTTTTTGATAATCAACTACTACAAGTAATTTTTCAGTCGTATCATGTTTTAACAATACTCTAAGATATAATAAGAAAGCTACAAATGCTAAAAATCCTAAACAATAAAAAATTATAACAGATTTGAATTTTGGGTGTGCTCTTTCATCTAATACTACAAACTTAACTAAAACAACTGCTTCTAGTAATAAAAGAACTACTAAATATTTCATTCTTTTTCTAAAATATACAGCAAAATCTTTGCACCTAATTTTTTTATAAATTAAGTAGATGAATAATGCTGCTATTGCTAAAATGAACAACATTGTTCCATACTTGTGTAGTAATTTAAATGCATGAGGTGCACTTGGTCCCAATACATAACCTAGTGTTATAAACACAACTACCCAGAATACTCCACCAATTGTTGAATATATATGGAATTTTTTGGCATCTATACGTGAAATCCCAGAAAAATATCCAAGTATATGTCTTACACCTGGTAAAAAATACGCTATAATTATTACAATATTTCCAAATTTATTAAAAAATTCAGCGGCCTTTGTCATCCTATATGGAGTAAGACCTATATACATACCATATTTATCAACTGCTTTTGTTCCTAACCTTCTACCTACTTCGTAAGAAAATTGCATTCCTATTACCGTTCCTAATGCACTTGCAACAATCATCCCTATATAACTTCCATGATTATTATATGCCATTATTCCAGCTACTACCATCATCGTCTCACCTGGTAGAGGTAACGCTGCAAATTCCAAGATAAGCGAAACAAATAATATTATATATACATGTTCAGTTAATAGTTTAAATAACATTTCCATATATAAACTATTCTCCTTTTTTATTTATTTACTAATAAATTATATCATATTTCATACACACTTAAAAGCTAAATTAATAAATTAAATATGATATAAATAATATTGAAAATTATCTTATCATACTTAACTTATAGCTAGTTAAAATAATTTTCTATTTATAGAAAATTAAAACTAGAGCTTTACATCACGTAAAACTCTAGTAACTTATTAATTTCTATTTTCTTTCTTCGATAACTTTTACTAAGTCTTTGATTTGAACGATGTTTTCTGCATCTTCATCAGAAAATTCAAATCCGTATTTTTCTTCAATATCCATTACTACATCAGCAACGTCAATTGAATCAGCATCAAGATCTTCATTTAATCTTGATTCTAAAGTAATTTTATCCGCATCTATTTTAATATACTTAGTAATAATCTCTTTTACTTCTTCGAAAATTGCCATTAATTTGTTTCTCCTTTTTCCATCGTTTCTATCATTATACCATAAAGTTTTGTTTTGTGTATTTGTTTTGCTTGTTGAACTGCATAATATAGTGCATTTTCATCAGCTGAACCATGAATTTTTATACTTGGTTTTTTTATCCCTAATAAGAAAGCTCCACCATATTCACTGTAATCAAATTTCTTTTTGAATTTTGAAATTCCGCTTTTTACTAGTAATGCAGAGATTTTTGTTATCAAGTTTTCTAAGAAGATACCTTTAATCATTTTCCCTAATGAACTTGCTACACCTTCAATAGATTTCAATAAAATATTCCCAGCAAATCCGTCAGCAATAACTATATCATATTTATGCTCAAGAATTTCTCTTGCTTCTATATTTCCTTTAAAGTTAGCAATATCTTCTTTAAGTAACTTATGAGCTTCTTTATATACTTTATTACCTTTTGATTCTTCAACACCAACATTAAGTAATGCTACCGAAGGTGTTTCAATGTTATAGATATATTTCATATATAATTGACCAAGTTTAGCATAGTTTAGCAAATCATCAGGTTTTGCTTCTACATTTGCACCTAAATCTGTAAGTAAAAATTTATGTTCAGATCTTGTTGGTAATAATGATGCTAATCCTGGTTTAGAGATACCCTCAATGCGCCCTAGCATAAATAGCGAACTAGCCATAAAAGCACCAGTGCTTCCACCTGAAATTGCTACATCAATAACATCATTATTTAAATCAGATAACATTCTTATCATAGAAGCATCTTTTTTCTTTCTATGAACACGTGCTGCATCATCAGACATTAGCACCTCTTCAGTACAAACATTCTTAATAATATTTTCTGTTTTAGTTATTTGATTTAAGTTTTCTTCAAGTCCATAGACATAAAGTTCTACTTCATCGTCTTTATAACTATTTACAAAGTTAATAATTCTACTAGGCTCATCTACTCCTAGTATATCAATACCTATTTTCATAATATTATGCACTTTCTTCTCCTATTAATTTTGCTTCTACTACAAATCTGCTTTCCCATTCACCAGTTTGTGGATTAAAATTATCACAAGTAAATAATTTTAATATTTTTGGTTCGTTCTCATGTTGTTCCAAAATTTCAACTTGCGTTGGTACTACATCATAAAGTTTGTTTACTTCATATGTACGTAATTTATCTTTCGAAATAATTTGAATTTTAGCGCCAGTTTTTATTTTGTTTAAGTTATTGAATCTTATTCCAACACCTTGAACACTATGTCCTGCTATAACAACGTTTTGAGCATCTAAAGTTGATGGTTCTTGTGATGTTGCTACTCCATTAATTAAATTGATTTCAGTAACATCTTGGAAGATTGGTTCTTCTATATCTACACTATCAATTTTTAAAATTCCTAACATTGAGTCTGTTAATTTAATTTTTGACTCATTATCTGTAAACATTTTTTGCCACCACGGTATGTCTACTTCACCTTTATTATTTTTATAAGCTGTAATAATCTTATCATTAGCATTACCTGTTAAATATTCTCTAATTTGATTTTTGAATATCAATACTACGGATGTACATAACAGTACCACGATAAGAACATTCAAAAAAGCATTTTTAAACTTCTTATTCATTGCATCCTCCTATATTATAGTTTCTTTTAATCCAACATACTGTAATAATCTTTCTTTATTATCAGTTACTTCAATAATTTTTATCGCTAATTTTTTTGCTAGGTACATTAAATCAACATCATTAATTAAATCAGCAACTTTAAAACTTGGTACACCACTTTGTTTCGTTCCAAAAAAATCACCTGGTCCACGCTGTTTTAAGTCAAATTCTGCAATTTTAAAACCATCATTTTCTAAACACATTATATCTATACGTTCACTTTTTGAATCAGTTACTAATATACAATAAGACTGAAACTTACTTCTTCCTACACGTCCTCTTAGCTGGTGTAATGTAGCCAGACCAAAACGATGAGCATCTACGATAATCATGAATGTAGCATTTGGAACATTTACTCCAACCTCAATTACAGTAGTAGAAATAAGTATATGTATTTCTTTATTTAGAAATTTCTCTACAATTGCATCTTTTTCTTTATTATTCATTTTACCATGTAGAATTGCAATTTTATAGTCATCTGGTAGATAGTTTTTAATATTCTCATATGTTTCCTCTACATTTTGCAAATCCATCTTCTCAGATTCTTCAATCAATGGACAAACAACATAACCTTGTCTTCCATTATCGAGTTCCATACGAATATTATCTAGAACTTTATAAAAACTCTTATTCGTTGCTTTATAGGTCTGAACTTTTTTTCTACCAGCCGGTAGCTCATCAATTGTAGATACTTTAATATCAGTAATCAATGTGATTGCCAAACTTCTCGGTATTGGGGTTGCTGTCATCATTAATGAATTAACAGCTTCTCCTTTGTTACTTAATAATTGACGTTGTTTTACACCGAATCGATGTTGTTCATCGGTAATTACATATTTTAAATTATTGAATTTCACATCTTCTTGAATTAAAGAGTGAGTTCCAATTAATAATTCTATCTCACCAACCTCAAGTAAACTTAAAATAGTATTTCTTTCTTTCTTAGGCGTGCTACTAGTCAATAACGCTACCGAGATATTCAAATCTTTGAAGAATTCGAAAAATGTTTCAAAGTGCTGATTTGCTAGTATCTCAGTTGGCGCCATAATTGCTGTTTGATAACCTGCTTTTATCGTTGCATACAAAGTTGCTGCCGCTACTGCAGTTTTACCACTACCAACATCACCTTGCAATAATCTGTCCATTTTATAAGGATTATTTAAATCATCTACTATTTCGTCAATAATCACGACTTTGAGCGCCTGTTAGCGTAAAGGTAAACTATTTTTAAAGTCATTGATATCTTTATTGTTTACTCCAACACAATATCTAGTGTCCTCTATCCTACTATTTATATTTTGAAGCTGTAATTTTAACTGGTAGTTAAACAACTCATGAAAAGCAAACATCTTCTTAGCTTTGTCAAATTCCTCAGAATTTTTTGGATAGTGTAACGTATATAAAATCTTATCTAATTTCCAAATTCCTTTAAAATTTTCAGGAACTAGATCTAAGATAATATTTTCACCATCTATCATATTAAACGACTCTTCAACAAGCTTGGTAAATTTTTTCTGCGTTATCCCTTGTTTAAGATGATAAAAAACTTCAATAGTATCACCTTTAGGCTTCTCATCAACAACATTGAAACTTACGCTCGAAGCTGTTATCGTATTATTTGCAGCATTATACGTCCCTTTTACAACTACATCCTTACCTTCAATTAGATTTTTTTTCAAGTAATGTTGATTGAAAAATACTATCTTTATGCTACCAGAAGAAGTTGATAATGTAAAAAATGACCTACTTCTTCTATTTCCATAGAACTGGGTACTAACCCTAGTTTCTACCTTTCCAGTTGTTATAACTTTTTCATTATCTTTTACAGAAGAAGAAAAATCAGTAGAACTAGATACTCTATAAGGAATATTATACAAAATATCACGAATAGTATAAATTTCTAGTTCGTTCAAAGTTTGTAAATACTTCTTTCCTACACCTTTTATAGTTCCTACTGATTTTTCTAAAATATTAATCATTACCGAATAATAAACTCCTATATTTTTCTCCAGTTTTTGTGATTGCAAGACCACCTCTTGCAGTCTCTTTCAATGTCGTGGACATTTCTAATCCTATTTTATACATCGCTTCTAGTACTTCATCAGCAGGAATTCTACTCTTTATACCTGCCAATGCTAAGTCAGCAGCCATAAGTGCCGTTGAAGCTCCAGCTGCATTTCTTTTTACACAGGGTACTTCTACTAATCCCGCTACAGGATCACATACAAGACCAAGCATATTTTTTAATGCAATGGCAAATGCATGAGCACTCATCTCAGCATCTCCGCCCATTGCTTCGACAATAGCTGCTGCAGCCATTGCACTTGCTGAACCTATTTCTGCCTGACAACCACCTTCTGCACCAGAACAAGAAGCATTATTCGCTACTACAAAACCGAAAGCTCCGGCTGTAAATAACATTTTTAATTGTGTTTCTTCATCAATATCGAATTTTTGTTTAAGTGCGTGAATACAACCTGGAAGAACTCCAGCCGATCCAGCAGTTGGAGTTGCACAAATTAAACCTAACGAGGCATTTACCTCATTAGTTGCAATTGCTGCTGCAACTCCGTTTAAAAAGTCACTCCCTGTAATTGACTTGCCACTATCTATATATTCTTGAAGCTTCTTAGCATCTCCTCCAGTAAGTCCTGTTTTTGAACTCACTCCCGCCAAACCTTCTTCGACAGCTTGCATCATTACATTTAAATTTCTTCTCATTAATTTTTCGACTGCAGATCGTGTAACGCCATTCACTTCAATTTCTTGTTCTATCATTAATTCAGTAAACTGGTTTATTTTCTAATTTTGATTTTCAACTATTTCTGCTAAACTAGTAAACATTCGGGTTCCTCTACAATCTATCTGCAAATTTTACTTCATTAATATAATCTAGTTCAGTTAATTTCTTAATTTTATCTTCAGTTAATTCTTTTTGTGATTCTACTACTAATAAGTTTATTCCCTCTAGAATAGAACTTGAATACATCTCACTTACTTTTAAATCACCGAATATTTCTTCAATTTGTACTGAAAGATCTTTTTTAATATCGTCTTTAAATTTATAAAATATGAAATAGCTAGGAAAATCTCCTGATAAGTTCACATCGAAACCTAGAAGCTCAAAGATTACCATTTTCCCTCCACCTATTGACTTTCCAATAAGATCTAGACTATGTCTACCTGCTTCAACTTCTATTTTCGCTGTATTTGGATGAATGTGTTCAATTCCACTTTCTATAAACTCAAACTCCATCCCTGCTAATTTTGCATCTTCCATACTCGTTCTTATGCGTTTATCAGATGTGTTATAACCTAATAAACCACCTATTAATGCAATGTCAGTTCCATGCCCTTTATATGTTTCTTTAAATGAACCATATAATGTTATTTTTACATTTTCTGGTTGTTCACCAAAAATATATCTTGTAAATAGACCAATACGCACTGCACCAGCTGTATGTGAACTTGATGGACCTACCATTACAGGTCCTATAATATCAAATACACTTCTGTATTTCATATTTACACCTCCAATATTGTAGGTAATATAACAGGTTTTCTTCCTATTTCACTTTCTAAAAATTCTCCTAAAGCTTCTAAAATTTGTAGTCTTATTTGGTAAACACCACATTCTTCATTTTCTAATGCTGCTAATACAGCATCTTTAATTATTACTTTAGATTGTGCAAATAGTTCAGTAGATTCATTTACATTTACGAATCCACGGCTAATTACATCTGGATTATTCATTAGTTTTTTTATTTTTAAAATCAATTGCAATTGAAACTACGATAACACCTTCTTCAGAAAGTTCTTTTCTATCTTTAATTACAACACTACCGATATCACCAATTCCTAATCCATCAACATATACATCAGATGCATCAAACTTACCAGCGATTCTAGCACTATCACTAGTTAAGGCTAGCACTTCACCATTTTCCATAATAAATGAATTTTCTAATGGAATATCACACTCAGCCGCTGTTTGAGCATGAATAACTTGCATTCTGTACTCACCGTGTATTGGCATGAAATACTTAGGCTTAATAAGTCTAAACATTAATTTTTGTTCTTCTTTTGAACCATGTCCTGATGTATGAACATTATTTACACTTGATGTAATAACATTGGCACCAAGTTTTGATAATAAATCAATATTTTTATTAATAGACAATGTATTTCCTGGAATAGCTGAACTTGCAAAAATTACAGTATCAGTCGGCATTATTGTAATCTTCTTATGCGTACCATTAGCGATTCTACTTAATGCTGCAAGTTCTTCACCTTGAGTACCTGTACATAAAATAAGTAATTTATTAGGATCTACTTGGTTTAGATATTTACTATTAACAAATGTTTCTTTAGGTGCTTTAATATAACCTAACTCCGTTCCAATTTTAATAGCTTTCTCCATAGAACGACCAAATACCACAATCTTTCTTCCATGTTCAATACATGCTTCTACTACTTGTTTTACACGATATACGTTCGATGCAAATGTAGCGAATATAACTCTATGTTTTTCTTTACGAAGTATATTAGAGATAGTTTTCCCTACTTCTTTTTCACTTTGGGTAAACTCTGTTCTTTCTGAGTTTGTTGAGTCAGATAGTAAACATAATACACCTTGTTCACCAATCGCTGCCATCTTATGTAAGTTAGTTCCTTGACCAACAGGTGTAAAATCAAATTTAAAGTCCCCTGTATGAACAATATTTCCTTGTGGAGTATTAACAATTACTCCAAATGAATCAGGAATTGAGTGCGTGGTGTTATGGAATGAAACTTTAAGGTATTTAAAGCTCAACACTGTATCTTCATCTATCACGTTTAACTCAGCTTTGGCCAATAAATTGTGTTCCTCTAGTTTTGATCTTATAAGACCAATAGCTAAAGGTCCACCATAGATTGGTAAGTTTACTTTTCTAAGTAAAAATGGTAATCCACCGATGTGATCTTCGTGACCGTGAGTAATTATTAATGCTTTAATTTTGTCCACATTTTTCTCAATATATGAGTAATCTGGGATTACATAGTCAATTCCTAGAATATTATCTCCAGGAAACTTAACTCCAGCATCGATAATAACTATTTCATCTCGATATTGGATTGCATAGGTGTTTTTCCCAATTTCCCCTAGACCACCAATGGCAGCTACACCTACTTCATTTTTTTTAATGATCTTATCCATTAACTTTCTCCACTTTAAAGTCTTCAGATTGTTTTTCAAACTCTAAGTATGCTTCGCTTAATTCTTGAACAAGTTCAACATTGTAGTTTCTGTCATCTAAATACTTTCTTACTGCTGGTACTCCATCAGCTTCAACATATAATACTTGAGTGTTCTCCCTTACTGGAATCTCTTTTGAATTTTCTTGGTAAAATACTTTAAATACTGCCATTAATAATCTCCTATCATTTGTTTTAATATATTTAATGTGTAATCTATTTCATTTTTTGTTGTGTTAATATTTATAAATGAAAACTGTATAATGTTTCTTTCTTGTAAGTATGAACTCTTGTAATGAATAAAAATATTATTTATCGCAAGTGAAGAACCTACATTAAGTGAACTTATACTTTCAGGAAGTTCTACAGTAATTATTACTGGAGATACTTCTTTTTCTTTAAATTTCATAATTGGAAGATTTAATTGCTTTAATCCTTCCTTCATATATGTATATTTTTCTTGTACCTTTTCGTATCTTTCATCAGTTTTAAAAGCATCTAATGCTGTGTTTAAAGCTTCCATTAAAATCGATGGTTGAGTGAAAGGTATAGATGTAAGTTTGTTTGCATAGTGTAAATCTAGATATAATGGTGTGTTTTCTAAAGGAACTAACTCACAGTTAGAACCAACTATTGCTAAACCTGCTACAGAACAAAATGCCTTTCCAGATGAACAAGCTACATAATCAACATCTTTATAGCTATATTTAATAGCTCCTACTGCTGAAACTGCATCCACTGCTAAGACTAAGTTATTTTCTTTAACTATTCTAGTAATTTCATCTAAATCATTTAATATTCCAACACTAGTCTCGTTGTGAACTACATAAACAAAATCATAGTTTCCAGATTTAAGTTTATCCGATAGTACATCAAGATCAAAGCTTTCTCCAAATCCTACAGAATAAGTCTCTATATCAAGCCCATGTCTCTTTGTTTCACGAACTAGCCTATTACCAAATTCGCCATTAGCTAAAACTAGCCCATTTATAAGATTTCTTCCTTTTAATTGAGCCATAATAGCTTCGTTAGCTAGTGTAGCTGATCCATGTAATATCGTTGCTTGTTTGACATTCAAAATACCTTCAATCTTCGCTAATGTATCCTTAGTCAACGCAACAAATTCACTACTTCTGTGTGAGTATAATTGCTTAGATAATTTTGCTGTTACATCTTCAGATAAATCAACTGGACCTGGTAAGAAGTTTATTCTTTGTGCTCTAGCCAATCTTTCAATAACTTTATTACCATTATCCAGTTTAAGATACATAGGCATATACTCTGCTTCTTTTGTCCCTACATTTTCATGGAATTTTACAAATCCTATGTGATTATATAATTTTTCCTGGCGTGTTGTACCTGAAATAAAAACAATGTCGTATGCATTTTGAATTATATAATTAAACGTTCTTTGTAATAATTCTGTAAAAACTTTAGTTTTTCTATATTGCTCCTTGATTGAAAGCAATCTAATTTCTACAGGTTTTTTGTAACTACCTTTATAGAATTTATCAATATCATTTAATTTTAGATCTAACGAAAACGGTCTTTGATCAGATAATGAAATCATCCCAATTACATCATTTTTCTTTTTCGCTATAATATATATATTTTTATCATGAAATTTATCTTTTAATTTTTTTGTTTCATTTTTTTCATGTTGAGGAATTTCTTCAACAAATGTTTCATAATTTAATTTGAAAATTTGTTCATATTCTTCCGCTGTATTTGCTATTTTATAAATCATAATTTTTCCCCATAACTTTATTTGGTTAAATTTTCTCTACACTATATCTTACCATAATTATAACTTTTTTTCAAACTAACATGGTTGAAAACTCAATAAATAACAAATTTATTGCATTATGTTTAACATCTATTCAAAATACATTTCAAAAAATAAAGAAGACTCATATTCATAGAGTCTTCTTTATAAATTTACTTAATACTATTCTTAAAGAATACGTTGGTTTTTAAGTGCAGTTACGAAGTCAGTTAATTCATAAATTGCTTTAGCTTCGATGATTTTTTTAAGTTTCGCTGCTGCAAAACCTTTAGCTTTTTTACCACCCATAACATCAGCAATACCGTCTTTATGACCTAATGAACATACTACACCACGGTTAATGTATTTAAAGTCACCAACTTGTTTTCCACTGATTCTAGCTCCAACGTATGCACCCATTTGGTTAGCGATTTGAGCTGTTGTTGGATATGGTCTTTCTTGACCAGTTTCGATGAATGCTGCACAGTCACCAACGATATAAATCTCGTCGTGTCCAGGTACTGTTAATTGTTGTGTAGTTACTAGACGTCCACGTTTAGAAAGTTCTGGGAATGCTTCGTCCATAAGTTTGTTTCCACGAACACCTGCAGTCCATACTAATGTAGATGCAAATAGTTCTTTTCTTTCTCCATCAACTTCAATAGTGAAGCTATCTTTAGTAGCACCTTTAATTCCAGCTCCTAAAATAATTTCAATACCATTATCTTCTAAGTATTTTCTTGCATAATCACTATACTCTTTAGTGAACATTGGTAATAATGTTGGGGCTGCATCTAATCCGTAAATTTTAACTAATTTTTCATCAATTCCGTATTTAGAACATAATTCTTTTTTACGATGAACTAATTCACCTAAGAATTCCATACCAGCAAGACCTGTACCACCAACGATTACTGAGATATCTTTAACATCTTTTTCTTCACTTGTAGCATATTTTCTGAAGTTATCTTCTAATGTAGCAGAGATTTTTTCTGCAGCATTAATGTCAGCGATTGGCATTGCATTTTCAGCCATACCTTCAATTCCGAATGTTTCTGGTTGGAAACCTAATCCAACTACAAGTACATCGTAATCAAGTTCATGTTTTTTTAGTTAATACTAATTTTTTCTCAGTATCAATTTTAATTACTTCATCTTGAATAAATTCAACACCTGGAGTTACAAGATCTTTAATATCAATACAAATATCTCTTGATGCAATATTACCTGCTGATACTTCGTGTAAGTTTACTGTATCATAGTGATAAGAGTTTTTGTTTACTAGAGTAACTTTTACCTCTCCAGCTTTAGCAGCTTTTTTTAATCCTTTTAAAGTCGTTAGTCCTGCATATCCAGCACCTAAAATTACTACGTTTTTCATAGTATTGATTTCTCCTTTTAACTGTTATTTTGTATTTTATCCGCAGCAGCAGCCGTTTCCACAGCAGCCACCGTCTTCATCATCATAAATTTCAATCATATTTGGATTGTGTAATGTAAATTCACTTCCAAATTCATCTTGAACATAATCAATTTCAAGACCTTTTAACAGAAGTTCGTCTTCTTCATTAACAATAACTTTTAAATCGCCGAAGTTAAGTACTTTATCCCCTGCTTCTAATTCATCCTTGATATCAATTGCATATTGCATTTGAGTACCTTGTAACTCTATAGAAATTTTTAAATAACTATCTCTTTTATCAGCATCAAATAACATCTCTTGGAATTTTCCAACTGCTACATCTGTTATCAAGATTAATTGATTCTCTGTATTAGCCATAAAATGTTTCCCTCTTTATTTTTATTTTATATTTATTATTATAACCGTTTTTTTAATAAAATAATAGTATCTTGCTTACTTTTTATAAAATTATTTGTGAAAATTTTATGAATTTTTTAAAATAATAAAATTTCATGAAACAGTATTCTATCAGTATACTTATATAAGTTCAATAAAATCCTAAATTTTAAGTTCTAATAATCAATCTAATAATATTTTAATAGTTACAAATGTAGTCGATAAATATTAATGAATTTATATACTATTTTCTATTTAAATAAATAAA
>CAKMQF010000010.1 GCA_927911745.1 uncultured Gemella sp. | reverse complement strand
GGTGGTTGACGGAATGTTAACAAGATTAATCTTAAATCATCAGATAAAAGCACCATGGTCAGATAACGGATCAGCGAAAAAATCCAGCCTTATTACCATTAGAAAAATTAGGAAAAGGGATTATACTTCTATGAAGTAGACTTAGAAGGAACAAAAGGAAAATCAGATAAAGAATTATTAGATTTACTTAAAGCAAATGGAACACAAAGCTATAAAGCAACAATCAAAGTATACGGTGAAAAAGACGGGAAAGCAGATTTAACAAACTTAGTAGCACTAAAAGAGGTTACTGTAAATCTTCATAAAGAAGCTATGGAAATGGAGAAAAAACCAGGTAAAAATATGATGACTGATCATAAAAAACATGGTTCAATGGATCCAAATATGAGTGAAAAACCTATGGATATGCAAAAATCAGATGTTATGAATATGAAAGCACATATGCACAAAGATATGAAAGCGAAAAATATGAACGCTCATATGAATAATGACATGATGAAAAAAGGAATGTTACCAAAAACAAGTGCAGCTCCAGAAGGAACAATGAATGCAACTAACTCAACAAATACTTCAACTACAGGAATAGTAGGATTAATCATTGCTAGTTTATTAGGTTTATTAGGACTTAGAAGAAAAAATGAAATCGACTAAATAGAATGGGAGTGACTCAAAAATCGTGATTTCAGAGAAATCGATTTTGTCGAGTCACCCCCGCACAGTTTATTAGATATCTAAAAAGCTTTTATAAAGCGAATTTAGATATCAATAAACCACTGCGTCTACGAGTTCTCATATGAACTTTGTTAAATTTTAGGACTTTGGGTAAGCCTCATATATTAAACGATTAAAATTAGTGTGATTTGATAGTAGTCTCTTTTATAAAATTTTTTGAATATCTAGAATTATGTCGGGAAATCTCAATTAAATTGATATTTTGAAAATAGTAAGAGAAAGTACCTTGCAGAATTTAACAAAATAGTGCTATACTTTTAATGTATAGTGCTATTTTGTTAGGAGGAGTAAAGATATGATGAATAAAATTTTATTAGTAGATGATGAGATAGAAATAACGGAGATAAACAAAAGATATCTAGAGCAAGGTGGTTATGATATAGATATTGCTAATGATGGAAAAGAAGCATTGGAAAAATATAAAAGAAACAAGTATTCTTTAATTATTACCGATATAATGATGCCAAATATGGACGGATATGATTTGATTAGTGAAGTGCAATATCTAGATGCAGAGCAACCTTTTTTATTTATAACTGCTAAAACAACTGAACCAGATAAAATTTATGCTTTGAGCATGGGGGCTGATGACTATATAGTTAAGCCATTTAGTCCTAGAGAGTTAGTATTAAGAGTTAGGAACATATTGCGTCGAATTGAAAAAAACAGCACAGATAGTATTTCTATGCTTGGGGATTTAGAAATAAATTATAATAGTAGAATAGCAAAGATCAATGGGAAACAACTAGACCTAACGGTGAAATCTTTTGAATTATTATGGTTATTAGCTAATAACCCGGAACGTGTTTTTTCTAAAACAGAATTGTATGAAAAAATATGGCAGGATGAGTATGTTGAAGATGCGAATACATTGAATGTACATGTTCATTCATTAAGGAGGATATTAATGAAACACTCTACAGAGAAAACACCAAATATAAAGACAGTGTGGGGACTAGGATATAAAATGGAAAAACAAGTTTAAAAATGGAAAGGAAATATAGAATGAAATTAAGAGATTATATTATTATTGGATATACTTTGTCATTTTTAATAACTATAGTTGCTGTGTTTTGGGCTTCAAATCAAATGTTAATAGAAAAGCAAGATACCTATTTTATTGTTGCAATTACTGTGATTGCCGGATTGATTGGTGCGACTATAAGTCTAGCATTACTAAAAGGTGTGTTTAAATCATTAGATGTACTAAAGAAAAAAACAGTAAACATAAGCGAGAAGAGATTTGATATCAGCGGTGAAGTGATACGACCTGTCGAATTTAGAGATTTGTCTATGGCATTTGATGATATGGCGGAGCATTTAAAGAGAGTTTTGAATCACTAGAACAAAGTGAAAAAGAAAAATCTCTTATGATTGCTCAACTTTCTCATGATATAAAAACTCCTATAACTTCTATTCAATCAACAGCCGAAGGAATGTTAGATGGTATAATAAAAAAAGATGAATACAAGTATTATTTAGAAACAATTTGTCGTCAGACAACAAGATTAAACAAATTAGTTGAAGAATTAAATTACTTGACGCTAAGTGTGAAAGAAACAAATTCTACAGATAATAAAGAAACAATATTTTTAGATAAATTATTAATTGATTGTATGTCTGAATTTAAGTTAAGAGCAGAAAAAGAACAAAGAGACATTTTTATTAAAGTTATACCAGAAAATGCAAAAATAGTAAGTAATTATAATAAATTGCAAAGAATTATAGTTAATTTATTAGGCAATGCATTTAAATATTCACCAAGTGGAACAAAAATAGAAATAGTTGCTGAAATTAGTGATGAAATTCTTTCTATTTCTATAATAGATGAAGGTTGCGGTATAAAAAAAGAAGAGCTTGATAATATTTTTAAAAGATTATATCGTGTTGAAGCATCAAGGAACATGAAAACAGGAGGCTATGGATTAGGATTAGCTATAGCAAAACAACTAGCTACGCAACTCAATGGAGACATTATAGTAGAGAGTGAATATGGGAAAGGGAGTACATTTACTTTGAAAATTTTGACAAAATAAACTATTCAATGTATAATGAAAAAAAAATATACTGAGGAAAAACATATGTCAAAGTCAAAGTACATAACGCGTTTAAAACGTTCTGAAGGACAGCTTAGAGGAATTCAAAAAATGATAGAAGAAGAGCGAGATTGTATGGACATAATGATTCAACTAAGTGCAGTTCGTTCTAGTGTTGATCGAGTTATTGAATTATTAATAACAGAAAATCTTATGGAATGTATTAATAACCCTACAGAAAATCCTGAAGAGCATAAGAAAAGAATAGAGAAAGCTATACAGTATCTAGTAAAAAAGAAATAGTATACTAAATTAGTAATAAAAGTCTTGATTCAAAATTATTTTGAACCAAGACTTTTATTTTTTGAGATGTATTAATTTTTATAGAGAATTTCAATCTAGTAATTGTTCGTTGTTTTTTTACTAATTGGTTGTTTAATTCTTTATTTTGTTTCTCCAGGCCAGTTATTCATACCACCCTCGATATTTATAACATCGAATCCTTGTGCATCAAGAAAATCATATGCTTTAGCTGAACGTCCACCTGCTTGACAAATTACATAGTATTTTTGATCTTTATCTAATTTAGAAAAATCTGCTCCTAAAGTACTTAAAGGGAAATTTTCAGCAGAAGGTATGTGACCAGCGGCATATTCATGAATTTCTCTTACGTCAATAATAGTGAGTTTTTCACTACTATTATTAGTGTATTTCTCATAAAAATCTTTCATTGAAATATTGTTTTTCATAGTTGATTCCTTTCAATATTATTAAATTTAACTACTGTATTAACCTGGAAAATTACTGTGTTTTTAACAGAGTTAAATTATCTATAGTCTAATTTTAAACTATTTTACCTCTCCATGCATGCATTCCACCTTGAACATTAACAACATCGAAACCTCTTTTTTAAGTTTTTTTGCGGCAAGTTTACTTCTTGCTCCAGAGTGACAAATTACATATGTTTTTTTATCTGCTACTGGAGTGTAGCTGCCGATTTCATTTAGTGGAATATTTTTTGCATTTTTTATATGGCCTCTTCTAAATTCACCAGGTGTTCTTACGTCTATTAATTGAATATTTTGTTTAAGTTTTTGTTCTAGTTCGATAGTAGAGATACTATCTACTTTTGTGAATAAAAAAAACATTTTTCTTACCTCCTATATACCCCTATAGGGTATATTAAAACATGAATTGAAATCTTTGTCAAGGATGATGATTGTATAATTTTAAATATTTCAGATTATATGTAAAGGAAAAATTATCAGCTGTTGAAAGAAATGTATATAGCAATTAGAGGTGAGAATTACTTATCTCTTCGGAAAAGTGAAAATAATTATATGAAAATAACTTTCAATTTTTCAAGAATTATATGCTTGACAAAATAGAAAAATAGGAGAATAATGGAAGAGAAAATGACCTTCATTTTTATAAAAACAACCAACAATTTAGGAGGAAATTAAATGAAAAAAATATCAAAGGTAGCTACTGCCAGTGTACTATTATTTACATTAGCGAATCCACTAGCTGTATTTGCTGAGAATAGGGGAGGTAATGTTTCAGAAACAAGTAGTAATAAAAACAACACAAGATCTTACTATTACTTCAGAAGAAATCAATGGCGATATAGTTTTTCATGTAACTGCAGTTAGAGATACTTATGAAGCAATTGTATATGCTACAATTAATGGGAATAATTATACTTATAATCTAGGTAATCTAAAAAAAGGTCAAGTATCAAAAATAGTTCAACCAGGTGTAAGTATTAACAACAATAGTGCTTCCATTACAAAAGAAAGTAAAAAAGAAAAATCACTACCAAATACAAGTGTAGTAAGAGAATTAGTACAAAAAACAGTATTCTACAATAATGAATTGAATGGCAATGTAATTGATGCAAAAGTTGTCTATAAAGTATATGAGCTAATAGAAAAAAATCCAACTTTAAATGAAGGAACAAAATATGTTCCAGAAAGTAAAGTTAAAGAAGGTGCTATTGTAAAACCAGAAGTATTAGTAAAACCAGAATATAAAGAACTTTTGGGTGGGGCAATAGTTGAACCTGCCGTACAACCAGAATTACCAAAAGCAGAGGAACCAGTAGCACCAGCACCGAAAGCGGAAGAGCCAACAGTTCCAACACCAAAAGCGGAAGAACCAACGACTCCGGCGCCAAAAGCGGAGGAGCCAACGACTCC
>CAKMQF010000009.1 GCA_927911745.1 uncultured Gemella sp. | reverse complement strand
TTTTTTAAGTTTATTTTAATTACATTTCTCTATTTAAACATATATTATCTGTAAAATCAATAGATTTTTCTGTTTAATTATAAAAAATAAAGAAAAAACCTAGTTTCCTAAGTTTCTTCTTTTATTTTTTATTCATGTATTTCTATGGTAAGCCATCTGGATCAAAGAAAAAACGCCATTTTTTTATTATCGAAGTCATCGTATCTCAACTCTTCATGAGGAATACCTAGTTCATTAAACTTTTTTAGAACCGCTTCTACATCATCTACTTTAAAAGCTAAATGCCTTAATCCACTATGTTCCGGATTTGGAATCTTAGGTCTCAACGGAGCATCATCTTTAATAAAAATTTCTAAAACAAGATTTCCTTGTCTTACATTCAATATTATATCATTCTTCTCTGGGCGATTATATTCACTAATAAGCTCAAATCCTAACTTATCTACGTAAAATTCTTTTGTTTTATTATAGTTTGTTCCTATAATCGCTATATGATGCACATTTTTAAACATTTTAATACATTTCCTTATTTAATTTTTTTACTATATTTATTGCCAGAGCTAGCTCCTGAGGATTCACTTCTTCATAGTCACCTTTGTCAGTATATCTATAAGTTACATCTACTCCTGTTGTCGTCGGATCAATTCCATACTTTTTAAAAGTTCCATGAACTTGAGTAACTCCTGTTTCTTTAATAATATATTCAATATTCTCAGTTGTAATCCCCGCACCTGCAAGAATCTCAATTTTATCCCCAAATTTTTCTTGAAGCTGTTTTAAAAGTTTTACACCCTTATTCACATTTGCACCTAGTCCACTAGTCAAAACTCTTGTACAACCTAATTCAATTAATCGTTGAATATTGTATTCTGGTTCATCTGAACAATCAAAAGCTCTATGAAAGACACTTTCTGCTTCAAAACTTTTACATAGGTTTATCATCCCCTCTGTATCTTTCCAGTCAATTTTTCTATCTTCATTTAGAAAACCAAAAACTATTCCTTTTGCACCATGTTCAAGTAGTTCTCTAGCTTCTCTAAACATTTGTTCTTTTTCTATTTCAGAATAGCAAAATCCCCCTCCCCTAGGTCTTACCATCGCTATTATAGGTATCTCAACACCATTTTCAAGTGCCATATCTAGAACTGTCAATGTTGGTGTTAAACCACCTAGATAACTTGCACTGATTAATTCTATTCTATCTGCACCTTCATTTTGTGCTACTAAACAATCCTGTACACTATTAGCACATACTTCTATTTTAATCATATCAAATTCTCCTTTAATTTCTATAATTAATTATAACATAAATCCAAATAACTCGGATAGCTCACACCCTATTAAATAATTCATTTTTATTAACCTTTAAAAGCTAAATAAGGATATGTGAAATTAATCATCATATCCTTATTTATGTCTACATTGTAGATTATATTATTTTCCACCAAATATAGAAGTTCTAAAATCTTTAGTTTGATCTAGATAAGCCTTAAATATAGCTTTCTTAAGTTTTAGAACTCTACTATTTGTATCAGGATATACTTGTGCTGTGAAATCTGCAGCATCTTCTCTAACCGCTGTTTCAATCATTTTCTCAAGTACACTTATATCAGTAACTGTTACATTTTTTTTGTCGTCCCCATGGGCCATTCGGATCGAAGAAGCTAACTCTATTTAATTTACTGAATTGTTCTACTCTTTCTTTATACATATCCTTCTTGAATTCAACCCAAGATTTATATTTTTTATTAAATACTTTCTCAAGTACTAAATCATCAGTAACTAATCCTATTTCTTTACCATAAGATCTTATCTTACTTCCTCTTTCTTTCGCTTCTTTTTCATATTGATTAGAAATGTATGGAACCATACCTTCTTTATAACCTTTAGCAGCTAATAGTTCAAATGCCATACGGCGTCCCATTAAGTCACCTGGAGTTCCTTTCTCTCCACTAAGAGCTGAATAGATTGGTGAAAATAAATCAATTGTATAATAACCATTTCTCTTATATTCTTGGTCTTTATATCCTCTGCTAGTAATAATATTATTTTCAATTAAACTATCAAAAGAATTTAATTTATTAACTTCATCAATAGTTAATCTTCGAACAACATTTGTCGCGTATACATTATTACCATCTTGATCAAGATCAAATTTATTTTCAACTTTTCTTAGTAACTCATATTTTTGATTCGTTTCTAAATTAGCTACAGCTTTTCCTTCTAAATATTCTAACATATAAATTACATCAAACATATTATGCATATAACTATGTAAGTCTTCTGCATTACTGAATCTTTGAGTTGGATCCGCTATTTGAAGTCTTGTTGATTCTTCTGATTTATCATATTTCAACACAGAGTTAATTGTTATTGTTGGATCGTATGGGTGGTCAGGAGCTTGTAGTAATCCTTTCGCATAAAACTCAGGCCCTAATCCGCTTCTTCTTCCATATCCTCCAAGATAAATCTCTCTATCAGAGTTATGTGTCATTTCATGAGTATAAGTTACCGCACCATTTTTATCTAGCATACGATAAGCCATATAGTAGAATGCATCTCCTGTTGCATATGCCCCATGTTTATTGTGAACAACATTATTTCCAGCAGGTCCAAAGAAGTTTTTTATAACCGGATTATTAGTTTCAAAATTCGCTTCTTGTGTCTCTTTATTTTTATCATTACCAAATCTGAATGCATCATAAACTAGAACACTTCTATATAATTTTTCTTTATTTTCTTTATCTAGAATTTTATACCAATAATCATAATGATCTCTAAAGCGTTTAGCCGCTTCTTGTGCATTATCTTCAACAAATTTATTTAATTTTTCTCCCTTAGGATATTCATTACTTCTATATCTATCATAAGCACCAAATCCTATAGTTGAAATATTCGCAATCATAAATATCATTTTTTCTTCTGGTAAAGTTAATAATGGTAAGACCATACTTTGATATTTCCATGAAGGACTAGTTAATCTATCATAAACACCTATAGAGTGTTCCGTTCCATGTTCTGATTGTTTAGAATTTACTTCGGGAATAGTAGATTTTTCTTCAACAATATAAGCTTTAGATTGTGTTTTAAACCAGTCATTATTAGACGTATTTGGTAAGAATACTTTTCTATAACCTTCTAGTGCTTTAAATAAACTTTCAGTTCCATAATTTTTCGATAATAATACATTATAAGTAATTACATTATTTTTAGCTAATAAATTGTTAAATCCAGATTTACCTAGCTCAATAACATTATCTAATGGAGAACTATTAGATTTACCAAAGAAGTCTAAATGATATAATACTAAATCTTTTGCACTTGCATTATCATATTTAAAATTATACCAACGTTCTAGATAAGTTAAACCTAGAAGTAAAGCTTCTTTATTATTCTTAATTTTTTCTATTACATAATTGTCTATTATTGAATTATTATTTTCAGCTATCGCCGCATCAGCAGAAAGAAGTTTTGATAAACTATCTTCAATGTTTAATTGTGTTTTAGTAAATTGTTCATCTAGATATAATTCTGTTAATTTTATATCATTTGAAATATCTAATATTTTTTCTAACAGCACCTGAATCATATTGAACAGATTTCAGATCATTTAAAACAGCTTTTACAATATTATTATAACTATGCAATAATGTATTAGGTGTGTATATTAGTTTTGTATCAGCTATTTCATATTCTGCTACTTTAGAGAAATCTTGTTGGTATTTTACATCCAATGTTTGAGATGAATTATCTGAATAATGTAGTAATAGTTTATTAATTCTACTTTTATCTTTATTAATATCAGTAATTACTTCTTTATCCCTCATTGGAACTACTGATAAAAGATTTTTAGTAAATAAATCACTATTTTTATCTACAAGATTACCATACTTGACTATTGTTTCTCTATTATAAAACGGTAGTAGTTTTTCTATATTCTTATATACTCTTAATCTAGAAACATCAGCATCTTTTAAGTTTCTATAATCCGTTTCATATTTAGAAGAGAAGTTAAAGTCTTCTGTTTTAATATTATTTTTATGAACAAGTACATCCTTTTTCTCTGCAACTTGGTTACTTTCAAGTAATGTACCTCTTTGGACATATGAATCCTTACTTACAACCTCATCATTCTCTTGTACTACATTGACTACCTTATTATTTTTTATTACTATAAGTGTTAGTTGCTCTTATACCTCTAAAATCATAACCAGCAATAGCATTACCATTCGTTACATTTACGTCGCTTAATACATTTGTAAGTTGCCCTGAGTTTCTTTCATCTGATGATTCTCTATCCCAAAGATACCCTGCAACTCCTCCAACATTACCAAAAGGCTTCACATTATTAAGATTTCCTTCAACATAACTATTACTAATAGTTGCCTTTTTATCAACAACTCCTGCTATACCACCAACAACCTGATCTCCTGTATTAGCATTCGTTGACATATCAATAGATGAAACTGATCTATCGATTAAAGCACCAGCACCTGAAAGTTTACCAACTAAACCACCTATTTGATAAGTAGCCGTTGTGTCATAAGTATTAGTTATTCTACCAGTATAACTACTATTCAAAATTTTAGAATCGGTAACTTGAGAAACTAAACCACCAATGCTATGTTCACCAGCAATTACACCAGATGAATGAACATTAGTAATGTTAGTACCATTTTTCGCCTCTTTAGCAATTGTGGCAGCATCTTCTTTAGAAGAAACATTTGCATCTTTTATTGAAAGATCTTTAATAGTAGCATGGTTTAAAACACTAAATAACGGTTTTTTCAGGTTATATACAGCATAGTTCTTACCATTGGTTCCTCCTATTAATGTACCACTAAACTCTTTATTAATATAGCTTTCTTGACCATCTGAAAGTTCTACTTCACGAGCATCTATAGTCGCCCCTAGACGGAACGTACCATGTGGATTATTATTAATAGCATCTAACAGATTTTTAAATGATGTATAAACTCCATTTACACTTCTTACCGTCTTAGGTAGGTAGTAAGTATAATTTTCTAAAGTACTATTGTTTTCGTGTTGAATTAAATCAGTAGCTTGTCCTACGATTTTGTAAACATCTTGATTATCTTTTCTAGCACTCTCAATACTCTTAACTGGTAACATAACATCTTTAAAGTTCTCTGATTTTACTTTCATAAAGTAATTTGTTGGATTAGATAGAACACTAGCAAGTGAAGTTACATGTCGATACTTATTATTTTCTAAAGTATACAATTCTACATTAGAAATATTTCTAAGTTCTAATTTTTTATCAACTTTCTTCTCTTCTTTTATATCGTCTTCTTTCTCATCTTTATGACGCTCTAGAGCATCATAGTTAGGTGTAATTTCTTTACCTTTTTATTATACTTCTAATCCAATTTAATTGTGTTGGAGATAGTATTAATCCACCTGAACGGTTCTCAGCACCATTTTGATGAAGTCCGATCACTTCTCCTTTAGAGTTAAAGATTCCTCCACCACTCATACCAGCTTTTCCACCTTGGTACTGAACACCATAAGTATTATTCGCGTATTTTTGTTCCATTTCAACAGTAGTGTCTTTTAAGTGAGTATACTCTCCTCTAGGATATCCGTAAACATTTAACTTATCATTAACATTTACTTTCGAGTAATTTTCTACTAAGTTCGCATGTTGCCTTCTCGTAGATTGAGGTAATGTAATAACTGCTAAATCGTAGATAAATCCTTTCGGATAATCTTTTTTATTATAAAAGTGAATATCATCTGAAGTAAATGAACCTTTTTGTCCATCAGGTGTTTGCCATTCATATGTATTTTTAGCCTTATCTCCTCTAAATTCACCCGTACTATTATCTGCAGAATTATTTATGAAGTTATGTGCTACTGTCAACAATACATTAGGTGCTATAAATGTAGCTGATCCCGTTCCAGATAATGCTTGATTACCTTTAACAAAATTCATTCTAAGTAGTGCACTGGCATTTTTTGGAACATTATTTACTTCTGTTACATTGTTAGTTTCTACTGTAGGTTTTGGACTTTCTGTTTTCAGTGGTTCGATTTTTCCAGTATATTCCTTCGGTGCTTCTACTTTTTCTGGTTCTACTATCGCTCCAGCCTGTACTCCTGTGTATTCTTTCGGTGCTTCTACTTTCTCTGGTTCAACTACCGCCCCAGCCTGTACTCCCGTATATTCCTTAGGTGGTTGTACCTTTTCTGGTTCTACTATCGCTCCAGCTTGTACTCCTGTGTACTCCTTTGGCTCTTCCGCTTTTGCTGGTTCTACTATTGCTCCGGCTTGTACTCCTGTGTACTCCTTCGACGGTTCTACTTTTTCTGGTTCTACCAACGCTCCAGAAGTAACTCCACCGTATTGTGGCTCTACTTTTTCCGGCTCTACTATCGCTCCAGCTTG
>CAKMQF010000008.1 GCA_927911745.1 uncultured Gemella sp. | reverse complement strand
GTAACATATTTGTAATCTACTTTTCCTGTTTTAGTAATTGTATTTGTTCCCTCTGCAGTTGGATCAGTTGAAAATTGTCTACCTGCATCTGGGTTCTGAATATTAGCTGTATCTACAATCACTGACCCCTTATCATTTGAGATCGTTGTTGTGTTGTCACTGTTTTCTGTCATCGCCGCTTCTGCTGAGTTGCTTCCAGCTGATAACGCGATCGCAGTACCAACGATTACACCGATTGCTCCGATTTTAACAGAATCAGAACGTCCGTTTTTGAACTTACGTATCGAGAATTTATCATTCTTATTTATTAACATAAATCTACCTTCCTTTATTTTTTATAACTTAACAATATTCTTTTCATGATTTTTCCTAAACAAAACTTAAATAACTAACGTTAGTTCAGAAATTCTCAAGATACATTTTATCACTTTAGAAAGTTAAATGCAATTATTATGCTATTTTAGGACAGATAATAATATAAGATATCATTTGTATTTTTTATTTTTATTATTTACATAATAAATCTTAATTTATGACTATGTAACTTTTCATAAATTTTTAGCAGTCTACAGTAAAAATCCATCCTTTCGGATGGATTTAAAAATTTTAATTATTATTTTACAATTTTTTTAATATATTTGGGATATTCAATAGATCTCGCTAAATAAACTTGTGTAGACAAATTTACCAACCTAAAGTCACATGGACAAACTCACAACCTTGTCGTCTCAATTCATTTTGTCTGTCATTATAATAAGGCACTGCAATACCTTTTACAACAACATTCTTAGTATTTTTTAAGTGTAGACTTACAGATGATGTAAAGTGATATACTTCAACAAACTCATATTCTTTAAACAATTCAACTAGAGCATCTTCGAATATTAAAGGTGTCACTGGGTATTTCACATTATCGATTTTGAATTGTTCTTTTGGATGTGGAACGTAGTAATCAACATTTAATGCTTTTGCATAAGTCGTAATGAAGTTCACCGAAATACTCTCATCCTCTTCTGAAAAGTTTTGCCCAAGAAGAACTTTAGCTATTCTACCATTTTTTTATAGGTTCTACATCTAACTTAAAGAAGTTTTCTAAGTACACCAATTTCTCTTTTGTGACAACATGAAAATCACTATTGTACAGCGTGTAATGTTTTTCTGTATTGTTGATTAAGTCATCACGAGTTAGACCATATTTTCCTACTTGTCTGTAGTTTAGAGGTAGTGCGTACATTCCCTTTGGATAAATATCCGCATAACCATCGTCAAAACTCATCAGGTGTTTATATTTCGAACGAGCAACTATATCTAGAATTAATGGATTATCAAAACTAGCGTAGAATATTTTATCGTATTCTTTTGTACATTGATTAAGAACTTGATCGTAAGTCATTTCATCAGTACCATGAAATACTAAATCAAAATCACGAGAATAGTATTCTTGTCTTTCATTCATCACAGGCATAATATATACTTTTAAGAATTTTTCTTCTGCATACAAGTTTTGGATATAGTTAGCTATCTTCGCCTGCAGAGGTGTCGTTGCAATTATTAGATTTTCCATATTGTTCTCCTTTCGTTATTTATCTAAATTTAAAGGGAATGACTCAAAAATCATGATTTCAAAGAAAGATTTTTTACGAGTCAGACCCTTATTTCTTATTTTTTATTATTTTACTAAGCCTACTTATCTCTTATTCATTAAATCCAAGTAGTACTTACTTACATTTTCTAGTGAATATTTTTTTCGCAAGAGTTATATTACCTTCATTAGATTTTTGAAAATCCAGTTGTTCCATCTGCATTATTTTTTCTACTAGTCCGATTTGACTTCTGAATAATGTTATTGAGTCCGACTGACTAGCGTAATATCTATGCGCAAAATCAACATCAGATAACAGTCCTAATAGACCTTGACTAGCCGCTTCTACAAAAGCATTCGCAAAAAGTTCCGAAAAACTCGCAGAAATATAACACTGATGTTTTTGATAAGGTACTTCTTCCACGATTCCTACAAAATTGATATTAGGAGTAAGTTCATACTTAGCTTTTAACTCAGCAAGGCGCTCTTCAGTCCCACCGTAAAATGTGACTCTTGCTTTCAAACCAAGGTTATACAGTTGGATAAAAGCTCTAATCACAAGTTCTACATTCTTCAATTCTTGCATATTCCCTACAAGACAATATTCCGTAACAGGACCGATATTTTTCACTTCGGCAAAATTCTCCGTAATCATCGGTGGTAAAAATCTCACATCATAATCAAGTTTAGCAAGCTCTTCAGTAAGTCTTTCACTAGCAACTAGATAACTAGTTTTCCCACGAAGATTGGCAAGTTCTAAGTTACGAAGGACATTTTCATGAATAACTTCGTAATAGTTTTTTCAGTATTTTCCATAAAACGGCATAGGTTCGGCGCTGGAACAATGTGCTGATCGCGAATAAGAAGATCATCTTGCTTAGCATTAACCGCAAGATATTTCACCAATAAATCCTCTTCTGCTAGAATTTCATCGTCTTTAAGGAAAATATATCCAGGATAAAATAGACGAACCGGAACTGGCTGTTTAAATGGATCCATATATTTCATTTTCAAGGCTACACTACCATCACTATTATACAGAAGCACCTCTCCAGTCTTGTAATCTTCGAAAAGAAACGGTGCTTCAGTGAAATAAAACTTACCTGAACCATCACTTAGAGTAACAGAGCTAACGAAACCATCTTCCGTCAGAACTAGCTCATCACCTTCTTCTAATTCGAGAACATCAGGAAGAATCGAAGGATCTTTATGACCGATGTCAGAATAACTAAACGGCACGCAAATTATCTCCTCATCTAGAAAACCTAGTTTTTTTATATCTTCTTTCCAATTATCTCTAATTTGAGGTGCACTTGCTAGATGCAGATAGTCTACATTTAGGTTTCTCGCTACCTTCGCTCTATATAATTGAGTAGTTTCAAAACCGTATCTATTCGTTTCTCTAACCGGGTGCATTGTTATTATTCTTGGCATAATATTTCCTTTCACTATCAACTTTTCAACAGTAGTTTTCACATCTATTTTTATACTATTTTAGTCATTAATTTTATCATAAATAGGGTTAGTCCGCAATAAAATGGGGATAAAGTAATGAAAGGATTTTCTCTCCATTCACCTAATTTAAAAACAAGTTAATACCCTCACCCATATAAATTGTGTTCTTCCCATATCTTTCACCTGTTATCTAATCACTGATCCTTACTGTTTTCTCCTTCTTTTAGCATAAAAAACCACCCTCGAAATGTATCGAGGGTGATTTCTTTTTATTCTAGACTAACTATTTAAGATTAGTCTTCTTTTCTACGTTTTCTGATTGCTGCTGCAATTCCTGCAAGTAATACACCGAATCCTGCTGCCGCTGTGTTAGATGTTTCGCTACCTGTGTTAGCTAGACGTTTAACTTGTGCTTTAGGAGTAGCTGCAGTTACTTTTCTGAAGATGTGACGGATGTTTCCATTTTCGTCAACTACAGTTCTTACGAACTCGTATCCTTCAACCATTCCCATACCTTTAGCTCCATTTTCTGATGGTCTTAATGGGTTTCCATTTTCATCTGTCCATGTTGTAACGATGTTTGTAGCTGGGATACGTGTTGCTTTCTTGAAGATATGGCGTACATTTCCATTTCCATCAACAACTGTTCTTACGAACTCGTATCCTGGAACACTTCCTGCTTCTACTGAACCTTTTTCAGATGGTTTTAATGGGTTTCCATTTTCATCTGTCCATGTTGTAGTTTTTTCTACTACTGGAGTTGTTACTTTTTCGTAGACGTGTTCGATATCTCCGTTTGGAAGTTTCTTAGTTTCTACGAAGCGGTATCCTGGAATATCTTTCTTCGGTTGATCTCCATCTTCTATTGGGAAGTTTGGAATTTCGTTTCCATCTTTATCTTTATAACTAGTTTTAACTTTTTCGTATACGTGTTCTACGTCTTCCGTTGGAAGTTTCTTAGTCTCTACGAAGCGGTATCCTGGAATATCTTTCTTCGGTTGGTCTCCGTCTTCTGTTGGATAGTTTGGAATTTCGTTTCCTTCTTATCTTTGAATGAAGTTTTAACTTTTTCGTATACATGTTCTGTATTTCCGTCTTCAGTAGTTCTAGTTTCTACAAATTTATATTCCTGGGATATCTTTCTTACGGCGTTGTTCCTTCCTCAGTTGTTGTTCCTTCGATTACGTGTCCGTCAGTATC
>CAKMQF010000007.1 GCA_927911745.1 uncultured Gemella sp. | reverse complement strand
TTATTGCTGAAATTAAAGAAGCTTCAATCCTTGAATTGAACGACCTTGTAAAAGCTATCGAAGAAGAATTTGGTGTAACTGCAGCTGCTCCTGTAGCTGTAGCTGCAGCTGGTGGTGCTGAAGAAGCTGCTAAAGATTCATTTGACGTTGAATTGACAGCTGCAGGCGACAAGAAAGTCGGCGTTATCAAAGTTGTACGTGAAATTACTGGTCTTGGACTTAAAGAAGCTAAAGAACTTGTTGATGGTGCACCAGCTCTTGTTAAAGAAGGCGTTGCAGCAGCAGAAGCTGAAGAAATCAAAGCTAAAATTGGAAGAAGCTGGAGCTTCAGTTACTCTTAAATAATAAGAGTAGGCAATTACATTGCGAATTTCCAGCTTAGCAAGGTTTTGCGTAATGTCAAATAGCGAAAATATGGTGGAAAATGATTTCATTCCCCACCTAAACCCCACCAAATAAATGTTTGGTGGGGTTTTCTTTATTTTTTTGATATAATGAATATATTAGTTATTAAATTTTAGTATTGTTTGTATGTCTAATGTATTTTTTTTAGAAAACACGGGTAAAAGAAATGAGATCAGCAATATACTGGAGTATTAGAGATAAAATATTAAATTTTATTTTTTATATTAAAAAAATACGTTTAAAAATAAATAGTAAGTGGCAATTATCCAAAGAGTATAAATCTTTTAGAAATATTCTTTTTGCAAGATTTATCTCTGGTGCAATAAAAGGATTTGTTTTAGCTTTGCTTTTAGGGATAGTTGATAGAATTCTTCTAAATTTTAGTGTAACAACGATAATAGAAAGTAATCTATTAGGAGATGTTATTTTGGGGGAACTAGGTGTTGCTGGTGTGATTTTAGGTTTGTATTGCTCTAATATTTCAAGTGTATATTCCACAAGATATGCTAATGCACCTGAAAAAATTGCAATCGCTTTTCAATATGATCATTTGACTGTTAGGAGTTTAGATGTAATTAGTAGTTTTATTATTTATGGAACAATTATACTAGTTGAATTATTATTGAATTATAAAGTTAGTTGGGCAACTGTTTCAGTATTGATAATATGGTCTATACTTGTAGTTATATACTTTGGAATTACAGGGAATAGAATTTATCAGTTATCTGATGTTTTTAGATTATCAGATGATGCACATTTATATTTAGAAAGAGTAATTTCAAAAAATCTTAAACATAAAATATACGTTAGTGATAATAGCTATCAGGTTTATTTTAGAAAAGTTACTTCAAATAGAATTGAGTTACTAAAAATAATTCAAAAATATGGTTGTAATCCAGACATAGCCGATAATTCTTCTGTATTTAATTTTATGTGTAAGAATTTAGGACTAATAAATAAATATTGGTCAATTAAACAGGGTTTACCAAAGGATTCACTCTGGTTTAGAAAAAAATCTAAATATCAACAATGGCATTTAGCAGATAATATAGAAGTATTAGTAGCATTAGATACGGGAACGCCGTTAAGTACAAAAGAAGAAGCAGATATTTATTGGTTTGAAAATGAATTGATGGCTATAAACAAGACATGTGTAAACTACTTGATAAAAGAAAAAGATTTTGAAACTGTATACAGTTATTTAGTTGTATTAGATAAAATTTGTCAATCTGCAATTAAATACAAAGAAGCGAGCTATTACCTAGAACATTTAGACTGGATAAATAACATTATTCAAAAGTCTATTGAAATTCAAAATAAGGAAGAAAATATTTCCTTTATTGCAGTTGTTGAATATATTTCTGTTCTATATTTAAATATTATTTTAGAATCAAGAGATTATATTAAGACACTAGACATTGATAAAATAAGTAAATCCATTATAGATGGAATTGATACTGGAAAGTCATTTAATTCTATAGAGACTATTCGAGGTAGAAGAGATATAGATATTTTTAAAAAAATATTGTTAGAGATTAATGTCGAGAAGCAACGTATTACTCCTGTTTGGTTGATCAAGCAATATGTAGCTAAAGAAGAATTTGATTATGTAAATTTATTATATGATGTAGTAAAAGAAGGAATTGAACATATATATTTCTTAAGTAATATTATTTTTGAGAAAAAAATGTATTATGAAGCTTGTATTTTAATCTCTAAATTTTATAAGTACGAATCTGAGTTGACAATTTTTTTAGAATTTGCAAAACAATTGGAGATTAAACTATTTAGTTGTCATATTGATTCTGAAGATTCATGGGAAGAGAGTAGATTGGATGAATTAAAAGAAAAATTTAGAGAAATCAAACAAGACATTCCAGAAATGTATAGAAAATGTTCAAGTATTTTTACTGTAAAAATTGGGATAGAGAAGGAGAATTTCCTGACTTTTTAGGAGAATGCTTTAATCAAATCTCAAGAGATACTATTGAAGCTATTGTAAATTCAGATAAAAAACAATTTAAAAAGAATTTTGAAATTATTACTCAGATAATGCCTTTATATCAAGAATATATTAGATTATATTTTAGTAAAAATAAAAATTCGTATAGGAAAGAATATGTTTATTATATGATTACTTGTCCGATTGTTGAATGGGCACAGCTTGGTGGTCTTGGAATAATATGGGGTGAATTTTTTAATGATAAAGAATGGAGTGAAATTGTTAAAGAAACTTCCGAAATAATTTTTCAAAATAATAATGAAGAAAATTCAAAAGAGCTTGCAATTCAGTATACGGAATATGTGAATTTAAGAAATCAGCTAAGGTTAATGTGCTTTATGAACTCAAGAGATCTCATAGAAGATAAGTGGAATGACTATGTTGTAAATGCAATAAAGAATACTGCTAACATGGAAACTGAAAACACAATGTTTGAAACGAAGATTAAAACCGATAGCAAATTAATAAAAGTATTTTGCCCTAGTATTTTGGATGATGGATTCAGAACAAATCCTTCAGAATTATTTTGGGTTATCTGCGTTAATCCTCTAGTCCCTGAGGAAAAGAGGTTTCATTCTAGTTTTTCGTGGGAGAAAAAGTTAAATGATTAAGGATACAAGAATAAGTAAAATGATTGAAAAGTTATATAAATATCCTGAAGATGGTTTATATTTACAAAAAATTTGTAGAGAATTATTTTATGGATACGAGTTTTCTTTAAATGAAGGAAGGCATAATGGAGAAGATTTTTATAAAATTACACCGAACGACTCTGAAATTGTTAAATTATTCAATCATGCTTCCACATATTGTTTTTCCTACGATTTTGGAAAAATTATAGATAGAGTTCTGTACAGCATGGCTATTTATGGTAAGGCATACATTTTTATAAAACCAGAATATGAAGAGCAAATCGATAAACAAGGCAACACGTCTAAAATCATTAGTTATATATATATTAGTGAAGTTAAGGAAATATTGAAGAAAAATAAATTTTTTTATAAGATAGGAAGGAATGATATTTCTGAGTTTGATATCAACGAAGGTACGTTAATCACTTTTAACTTAAGAGAAATAGGTTTTAAAAAGAATCATTTTACAAAGCTTGCAAAACAGGCTGAAAAATATAATACAACATCTAAATCACTAGAATTAATAACAAAAGTACCAACATATAATTTTAGCGTTCATAGAGATAAAAACACTAAATTATTGCTTAGAAAACTGAGAGGTTTAGGTCTTAACTTTTCTTTAGATGACCTGTCAGATAGTTATATACTGTATAATGAAATTCAGAGAAAACTATTCCAGAAAAAAACTGCTTCAATATATACTTGATAAAATTAATAAATCACTGGTATCAAATTATATACATAACAAAAAATTCAAAATAGAAGCAACTATGAAAAACATAAATTATGAGGAGTCATGGGAAAAATTCCAACGTGGAGAACTTACGCGCTCTGAGTTAAGTAAGATTGTATGGAGCTAGTATATTTAATCTAACTTTAATTCAAAAGTAAATTTAAAGAACGAGATAATTTCATCTAAAAAAATGTAATCGTGATATTAAAAAAGTATGAAATTACAATATAAAATCTAAGAATAATAATTTATGAATTATTTAAAGAAATAAATGCTTGATGAAATTATAAAAAATGACAATCAAATCATATTAGAAATACTGGAGGAAACAAATAATGAGCAATCTGCAATTAGATTGGTCAATCTAGGTGTAGAATTTTTAGAAAACAACAATCAAAAACTAATACTATTTAATCTTCTCAGAGCTAAAGGATTTGGCAAGAAGTCATTCCAAGAAATACATTTTAGTCCCTATTCACATTTTTATACTGGTAGTCACGTTACGGTGTTGGAATTAGAAAAAGAACTCCTAGAAAGAATTTAAGAGATATTTGAAACTGATATAGACTACATTAACTTGCTACTGTACTTGGAAAAACTAATAGATTGTAAGCGGAAAGCTATTGAAAGAGAATTGGAAAAGGAGTTTTAAATTATTATTTATATTTATTACTTTTAAGGTGCCAGATATAATAAATAAAATCTATTGTTTTATAACATTTATAACAAAATATTAGGTTTGAGTTATGAATTGTGGGAAATGATAATCTATAGTAAAGTAGTTTTATTGTCTTTTCAAAAATAGACAAAAAATATATTAAAAACATTAGCCTAAATGAAGAAAAAGTTAGAATTCTATCTTTTTGTATAAAGGCTATTAGAATCTTGAATTTTAAGAATTGAAAAAACTGGCTGCCCGTCTGGGTAGTCAGTTTCCGTAATTTGTTTTTATACCACGCCTTGTGCAATCACAGCACTTGCTAAATTTTAGAAGTCAACGATATTTTCTCCTTCAAGGTAGTCAGTAGCAAGGCCGTATGATTCAGTAGTTGTTTTAGCTGTCTTGAGAATCTTGATACTGATGTCCTCGACTCGACCAGAGTATATGGATATCTATTCATCTGATAAGAGAGATTTTATCATCCAGATATTCATAGCTGGGTGGCCGGCGGCGTTAGAAAGTGGTTGTTGTAGTGCTGTAAAACCATAGTGTTGATAGATGGCCACAGCCGTAGCCAATTCAGTAGAGGTTTCTAGATAAAGCTGTTCATAACCAGCTAGGCGGGTTTCACGGAATATTCGCTTTATCAATCTGCTGGAATAACCTTTGCCACGACTGTTTTTAGTGACATACAGTTTTTGTAATTCAGCAATCTTATCAGACACAGGTGCAAAGCCACCACAGCCAACCAGCTGGCCTTCATCTTCCAGGACAAAGTAAGCTGCTCTCTCCTGCTGTTGATAGTAGTCGGCCAAGTGATCTAGATGAGAATCAAAGTAGACAGTTCCTGGTTTGTCAAGCCCGAATTCTTCTAGGCTAGCTCGAATGAGCTGCGCTACAGCTGGATTGTCTCTTACTTCCATTGGCCGTAAGTTCATCATTTGTCCTCCGAAAGGATGTATCGACTAATTAAACAATACCTTGTGCAATCATAGCGTTTGCTACGTTTTCGAAGGCAGCGATATTTGCTCCTGCAAGGTAGTCAGTACCAAGACCGTATGTTTCAGCAGTTGTTTTAGCTGTATTGAAGATGTTTGTCATGATGTCTTTGAGACGTCCATCAACTTCTTCACGGGTCCATGAGAGGCGAAGGCTGTTTTGGCTCATTTCAGAGCTGAAACGGCTACACACCAGCGTTGGCAGCTTTAGCAGGTCCGTAAAGTAGTCCGTTTTCTTGTAGACTTTGATGCATCTAGGTCACTTGGCATGTTAGCACCTTCAGATACACAGATAACTCCTTGAGCAACCAAACGTTTAGCTGCTTCACCGTTGATTTCGTTTTGAGTCGCACATGGAAGTGCGATATCATAGTTTCCAGCGTAAGTCCATACAGAACCTTCATGATAAGTAGCGGTTGCTTTCTCAGCTGCATACTCAGTCAAACGAGCGCGACGTTTTTTCTTTAACATCAACCAAAAGATCGAAGTCGATACCATTTTCATCGATGACATAGCCATTTGAGTCAGATACAGAGATAACAGTTGCACCAAGCTCAGTCGCTTTTTGAAGAGCGTATTGAGCAACGTTGCCAGAACCTGAAATAACCACTTTCTTACCAGAAAGCTATTACCGTTAGCTTTGAGCATTTCTTCAGTGTAGTAAACCAGACCATAACCAGTTGCTTCGGGACGAATCAAGCTACCTCCGAATGGAAGAGGTTTACCAGTCAAGACACCAGCATCAAATTGGTTAAGGCGTTTGTAC
>CAKMQF010000006.1 GCA_927911745.1 uncultured Gemella sp. | reverse complement strand
ACTAAGCGCATTTCCACCATTGTCCACGGCTGTCTTAAACTCTACAGCTGCCTTTGTTCCCCTTAGAATTTGTTACTTGCGCTTGAACATCCTGCAAGTAACATTGTGAGAGCCATAGCTGAACTAACTACCTTTAACATTTTTTTCTTTTCCATTATCTTATCCTCCATGCTGTATTGTATACAGCCTTTCTTAAATATTTATTTTTAGCAATTATATCAGAAAAAATTACACCCGTCAAGTAATTGTCAGAAAATTTTACAATGTTTTTTTAATTTTCACTGAAATAAGATTTTATATTTATCAGCAATCTAAATCTAACACCTAAATTTTCTGTAATAAAACATAAAATTTATGTTGATTTTACTCTCATAATTCAAATTTCTCTGTTTTAAAAGTAATAATTCACTATCTTTTAAATTATACTTCTATAACAGCAGAATTGGATATTATTTGTAAATAATATTTTATAAATAATAAAAGCCATGTAGAAAATCTCTACATGACCTTTAAAATTATAATCTTTGTCTAGCATCTAAACTACGTCTTAATGCTCCACCGATAGAGTTGATACATAGTACGATAATTAAGATCGCAAGGGCTGCTGGCAGCCAAATGTACATTTTGTTAATAAGTACGTCTGCATCTTTTGCATAAGATAACATAGTACCAATACTTGGTGTCCCTGCTGGAAGACCGAATCCAAGGTATGTTAAACCTACCTCGATACCCATATTAGCCGCTAATGATAGCGTAGCTTCTACGATAATGATAGAACTAATGTTAGGTAAGATTCCTTGTAACATAATTTTCCAATCAGGTGTTCCCATTGTTTTTGAAGCTAATACATAATCACGACGTGATTCTGATAAAGCTTTACTACGTACTAAACGAGTTGATCCCATCCATGCGAATGCTGATAAAATCAAGATGAACAGTACTAGACCGTAATCGCGTTTAATACTTACGAATACGATGATTACCATCAGTGTTGGGATGATTACCATAAAGTCTACAAAACGCATCACAATATTATCAACACGTCCACCATAGTAAGCAATAACTAACCCTACTGCAGTACCAAAACCAATCGTAATTGCTGTTACTGCTACTGCGATAAGAATAGAGTTAAGCATTCCCATCATTAGCCATCCAAATACTGAGTGACCACCTACGTCTGTACCTAATAAGAATCCATCCTCACCAGGTTTTAAGAAAATATTTAATAAATCTACATCAAAGTAAGTACTGTATACGCCACTTACACGAATGTAAATATTGAAAAGTACTACGAAAATTAAGATAGCACTTAGTGTAATTAAAGCTGCAAATGCACCTTTATCTTTTTTAAATTCACGAGCTACAACTGAAAATCCAGAAGGAGTTTTAGTTATAACTTTTTCTTCTTTTGCTTTTGTCATTGTTCAACTTCCTCCTAGTCCAATTTAATACGTGGGTCTACAATCGCCATGATAATATCACTTAATGTACTACCAAGCAGTGTTAAGAATCCAGAGAATAACATTAATGTTGTAACAACACTATAGTCTCTATCTTGAATACTTTGGTAGAACAGTTGTCCCATTCCTGGGTAACCGAAGATTGTTTCTACGAAGATACCACCACTGAATAATCCAGTAATAGAGAATCCGAAGAATGCTGCGATTGGTAAAATAGAGTTTCTGAAGATGTGTCCTGAGTAAACTTTTTTAACTGGTACACCTTTAGAACGAGCTGTTTTTACATAGTCACTTTGTTTCGCATCGATAACTTCATTACGTAAATATTGAACAGTTGATACTGTTGATAATAACGCTAAACAGATACCTGGTAACACTAAGTGTTGTAGTTTGTTAATATAGTACGTGAATGTTCCTGGGTCAAGGTTAACATCTACAGATCCACTTGTTGGGAACCATCCTAAACCAAAACCAAATAATGCGATCATGAATAAGTATAATACGAATGATGGAATCGCTAGGAAGAAGAAGTTATAAAAGTTTACGAATTTATCGAATTTAGAACCGTTATAACGTCCTGCATACATCCCCATAGGAATAGCGATCGCATACATGATTACCGCTGTAAATAATGACAGGTTGAATGTATTGAAAATTCTTTCTCCAAGAAGTGTTCCTACTGACTTACCAGTAGTATAACTTAGTCCGAAATCTCCATGCATAAAGTTTTTCAGCCAAGTTAGATATTGTTGGTACCAAGGCTCATAGAATCCACTCGCTTGACGAATCGCTTCAATTTGCTCTTGAGAGATTTTTGGATTTTCTGCCAAACCACTGAATGGGTCCCCAGGCATAAGTTTAGCTAGACCAAACACTAGTACACTAAGGATGAATAACTGTGGTATCATTACTAAAAATCGTTTTAAAACTACTTTCCACATTACACTTCTCCTCCTTTCATTGCTACATAGTGTGTTTCTGTTAATTTCTTAAGTGGATATACTCTTCCATCTTATCAAAATAATCATTATAATGTTTTTGATATTCTTCTTCTACAGCTTGTCTTATTTCTTTTACTTCTTTAGCTTTATCTAAGTTAGTACTTGGAATAGCCGCAATAAGACGTTTTGTATAAATGTGTTGTGGATTATTGTATATATCTTCACGTGTTCCGCGTTCTACGATACGACCACGGTACATGATATAAATATAGTCACACATGTGTTTAACAACTCCAAGGTCATGAGAAATGAATAGATAACTTATATTAAAGTCTTTTTGAATTTTCTTCATGAAGTTTAGAACCTGTGCTTGAACCGAAAGGTCAAGAGCCGATACTGGTTCGTCAGCTACGATTAGACGAGGATTACATGCAATCGCACGCGCAACCCCGATACGTTGACGTTGTCCACCTGAGAATTCAAATGGATATTTGTACATAGCTTCTTCACCCATACCAACGATATTTAAAAGCTCTAGTACGCGTTTTTTTGTATCTTCTTCAGATAAGTTATCAAAGTTATTAATTGGTTCTGCGATAATATCTATAATACGCTTCTTAGGATTTAAACTAGACATTGCATCTTGGAAAATCATTTGAACATCGCGATTATATTTAATCTTCTTACGAGCTGCTTTTTTAGTAACATCTTCTTCTTTATAAATAATTTGTCCATCAGTTGCTTTTTCTAAACCTAGAACAACTTTACCAACAGTAGTTTTTCCACTACCACTTTCTCCAATTAGCCCATACGTTTTCCCAGCTTCTATCTCAATATCAACACCATCTACTGCATAAACATGGTCTTTAATTGTATTGAAAAATCCACCACGAATAGGATAATGCACTTTTAGATTTTCAACTTTAAGCATTGTTCTCCTCCCCTTCAAATTCAAAGTTTCTGTAACATGTACAACGTACATGGTGTCCTTCTTCTACTTCATGTAGAGTCGGATTATGTTCGTGATGTTCATCTTTAACCCAAGGAATACGATCAGCAAAACGACATCCTTGTCTATCTAAAGTTTTTAAAGATGGAACCATCCCTTGAATAACGTAAAGTTCATCACTAGCATCTTCATCATCAAGTTGAGGAATACTACGTAATAAACTACGTGTGTAAGGGTGCTGAGGATTTTTAAAGATTTGCTCCGCAGTTCCAATCTCTACTACCTCACCAGCATATAATACAGCCACTCTATCCGCCATTTCAGCAACTACCCCAAGGTCATGCGTAATCAGGATAATTCCGGCTTGCATTTCTTCTTGAAGCCCTTTAACAAGGTCTAAGATTTGCGCCTGGATTGTAACATCTAGAGCTGTTGTTGGTTCATCCGCGATAAGAACACTTGGTTTACAACTCATCGCCATCGCTATCATTACACGTTGACGCATACCACCAGATAATTCGTGTGGATACTGTTTTGCACAACGTTCAGGATTTGGAATACCAACTTGTGTTAATAACTCAATAACACGTTTTTGTCTTTCTTCTGCACTTAATTCAGTATGATAAATTAGAGCCTCTTCAATTTGTTTCCCAATTCTGTGTAGTGGGTTTAATGAAGAAAGCGGATCTTGGAAAATCATCCCAATATCTTTTGTTCTAATTTTATTCATTTCATCTTCTGTTAAATCTAGTATATTTTTCCCGTTAAAAATAATTTCTCCAGTAGACTTCGTTAGATTTTCATTATGAAGACGCATAATAGTTGTCGCTAATGTAGACTTACCACAACCACTCTCTCCAACGATAGCTAATACTTCATTTCTATATAGGTCCAAACTAACTTTATCAACAGCGTTAAAGTAATCATCTTTGATTCTAAAAGCTGTCTCTAGATTTTTAATCTCTAATAGTTTTTCCATTCGCCTATCTCCTTCCAATAACATTACTCAATAAATTAATACAATTTTAAACTTTATTTCATTTATTTTCATTTTTATCTTGTTTTTTTAGTCATACTTTATTTTTAAATTACAACTTTGTAAAAAACTACATAATACTATATTATAAAATTTTTAGAAAAAAAGCAATAAAAAAATAAAAAATTTAACGTAAAAAAACTAGAATTTTCTGAATATTTACAGAAAAGGCTTTCGTTTTCACATGTAAAAATCGTTTTATTTTTCCACTATTTTTTCCACTATTTTATAGAAGAAAAAACTAAGGTAAACTTATAAAATCTATCACGTAGATAAATTTTTTACAAGTTATCCTCAGTTTTCATTATATTTCTATCACCTTAGTCGGAACTACTGGATCTGTATCCATAATAACTATTTTATCATTACAGTCAATAGTTTTATCAGCTTCTAAAACACAATCTATATCCTTGTGTTTAAGAGTCATGTCCGCTGCCATACGAGCAAGTTCTTTCGTATTGTTTTGCTCACTTAGGTGGGCTAAAAAGACATTCTTCGTATTATCTCCTACTATTTTCGTTAAATAATTTGCAGAATCTGTATTTGACAAGTGACCCATATCTGATAATATACGTTGCTTAGTAGTCCATGGATAAGGTCCACTAAGCAGAACATTCTCCTCATGATTACTCTCATAAACAATTGTATGAGAATCCTTCACATAATCAATCATCTTATCAGATACATAGCCCGTATCTGTAAGAATACTAACTCTCTTTCCATCACACTCAAAAGTATAAAATTGTGGATTAATCGCATCATGGCTAACTCCAAAACTATTGACAACTACGTCATCAAAAACTTTACTTTCTTCTTTTTCAAAGTTAAACTTAAGGTCTGAGTTGATTTCTCCACATTTCGTCATATTTTGCCAAGTAAGTGCGTTGGCATATACCGGAATATTGTACTTTCTAGCTAATACCCCTACTCCTTTAATATGATCTATGTGCTCATGCGTTACAAAGATTGCATTTATATCTTTAATATCACGCTCTATTTGTGCTAAGTTCTCTACTACTTTCTTCCCAGTCAGTCCAGCATCTACTAAACATCTAAAATTATTATGCTCTATAAAAATACTATTTCCACTACTACTGCTGGCTAATACCGATAATTTCAAATTGCACCTCCATACTTAAATTTTACACCCTTATATTATATCACTTTTACAATAGTTTAGGTAGAAAGAACTACAATCTTGAGTATTCCTAATCATCTCTTAATATATTTTAAGTAAACACGCCTTTAGAATCTTGTTACAATAGGCTACTTTTGTAAATTGTCAGAAAAATTTAAAAAATTATAAAAAAAGACTTGCATTCTAAAAAAATAATGTGTATAATAAAAACAACAAAACGAGAAGGAGGAACTACAAATGAAACAAACAACAACTTTAAACTCTTGGCAAAACTGGCGTAGATAATGTTGTGTGTATGTTTTTATGACGTAGACGCAACTTTAGTGTACTCTAAAAAGTGTCTATGTCGGCTGTAGAAAAATCGTTTTAAATTTCGCAAAAGGGCCGTATAGAATTCTATACGGTCTTTTCTTTTTTAGGGTGAAATACAAAAATCAAAATAATCTTATAGACAATTCGAAAGGAAATAAATAATTATGACAAACTTAGAAAATAACTTAAACAACTTAAAAGGATACTTTGGAGAATTTGGGGGAAGCTTCGTACCTGAAGTTGTACAAAAGGCTCTTGATGAACTTGAGGCAGCTTATGATAAATACAAAGATGATGAAGAATTTTTAGCAGAATATGCTCACTACTTAAAAGATTACTCAGGACGTGAAACTCCACTATACTACGCTGAAAGTTTAACAAACCACCTTGGAGGAGCAAAAATCTACCTTAAACGTGAAGATTTAAACCACCTTGGAGCACATAAACTTAACAACGTTATCGGACAAATTTTACTTGCAAAACGTATGGGTAAAAAGAAAGTTATCGCTGAAACAGGAGCAGGTCAACACGGTGTAGCTACAGCTGCTGCCGCTGCGAAATTCGGTATGGAATGTGAAATCTACATGGGAGCTCTTGATGTAGAAAGACAAAGACTAAACGTATTTAGAATGGAAATGCTAGGAGCAAAAGTTCACGCAGCCCAAGAAGGAGAAAAAACACTTAAAGAAGCTGTTGACGCTGCATTCAAAGCATGGATTGAAAACATCGACGATACTTTCTACGTACTAGGATCTGCAGTAGGACCTCACCCATACCCAACTATCGTAAAAGACTTCCAAAAAGTTATCAGTCAAGAAGCAAAACGTCAAATCCTAGAAAAAGAAGGACGTCTTCCTGACTTAGTAGTAGCTTGTGTAGGTGGTGGATCTAACGCAATCGGTGCTTTCGCTGAGTTCATCCCTCATGAAGAAGTAGCATTACTAGGAGTTGAAGCCGCTGGTCGTGGTCTAGATACAGATCGTCACGCAGCAACATTAACACTTGGTACTGTTGGAGTTGTTGATGGTATGAAAACTTACGCATTATTCAACGAAGATGGTTCAGTAAAACCTGTTTACTCAATCTCTCCAGGATTAGACTACCCAGGTATCGGACCTGAGCACTCATTCCTAAAAGATGCAAAACGTGCTGAATACGTAAGTGCAACTGATGATGAAGCTGTCGATGCTTTACTACTATTAACTAGAACAGAAGGAATTATCCCAGCAATCGAAAGCTCACACGCTCTTGCAGAAGTGATCAAACGCGCTCCAAAACTAGATAAAGATAAAGTAATTATCGTTAACGTATCTGGACGTGGAGACAAAGACGTAGCCGCAATTGCAGACTACTTAGAAAATAGAAATAAATAATATAAATAAAGAAATGTTTAATACTATCCCTTAAGATACGTTTAAACATTTCTTTTATTACTAAAAATTAATTTCCATATTATTGTTAATGGCACCTAAAAAACAAAGGAAAGCACAATATATAGTATAAATTTATTAAAATCTAATATACATATTTTATCACAAAAATTATAAATGATATTAGTAACTACCCTATTATTTTATAAATCGTAATAATTAAACCAAATACTATGCCACTAATTAAAATAATATTTGTAATTAATTCTTCATTCTTTTTCTTTTATTCTCTTTTATTTTTCTTTTCAAATTATTTTCTCCCTTTTTCTAAAATTTCTATAGTAAATTTTGATTTTTTATAAAACTTCTTTTTTTAAAAAGTATACCACAAAAAACACCAATAACAAAACCTCGCATACTAGCTCTTCTAATATGCGATGTTTTTTTCAAAAATTACACATTTATAACATTAAATTTATGAGTAAGAATTACTATAATTAACAAGTTAAAAACACTGATATATCAACCCTTATAAATATTTGATTATCTATATTTAATTTGATATAATCAAAGTCGGAGAGAGAAGTTAGGGAGTGTAAAGCTTCCAATATGGATGGTGGCTACTTTTCTATGGAAGGAGATGGTGCTTATGCTCATAAGTAACAGAATCTGGAAGAAAGGAGTAGCAAGTTGTCTGCGTTTGAAATTATACAAACTATTATTGGTGTGAATCTTTTGATTGCAACTGTAGTTGGTATATGTATCTCAGCACTTAAAAAAGACAATAAAAAATAACCATCTTTATACTTTGACCGGTTAAGATGATTATTTTTTAACAATTCTTAATTAAAGTCACCGTCTTTAAAACGGCTCTCTCTTTATAACTTCATTTTAACATAAATATATATGAAACGCAATAAATAACAACAAAACATCGCATACTAGCTTTTCTAATATGCAATGTTTCTTTTTTTATTATTTTTTAAATTTTTTTGTGTAATTCTGTATAGAATAATAATCCTATTAACGTTAAGGCTATTCCTCCCATAGCTAATGATGTTTGTGAGATTAAAGTACTTACTAAAGTATAAACTCCACCAAGAATAGCTATTATAGGAACAATCGGATATAACGGAACTCTATATGGTCTTTCTAATTTCGGTTCTTTTTTACGTAGTATAATTACCGCAAGGAATGTTGCAGTGTAGAAGAACCACATTACGAATACTAATAGGTCAGTTAACATATCAAAACTACCTGTTAACATCATTAAGAATGCTATTACTAAAAGTAATAATCCTGCATTTACTGGTACAGCACCTTTGTTTAACTTCGTCCATACATTTTTAAATGGAATCTGTTCACTTTTCGCCATCGCATAAGGAACTCGAATCCCAGCCATTGAGAATCCGTTAATCGCTCCATATACACTAATAAGTATACCAATCGTAATAATTTTACCACCAATACCACCGAATAACTTCGCAGCTACTTCACTGGCTACAGTCTGATTACCTGCAACATGATCTAATGGTAAAGTCATAAGATAAGCAACATTTATAAGTACATATACAACCATAACAACCGCAAGCCCTAGGAAAATCGCTCTTGGCAAATCTTTTTTAGGTTTTTTCATCTCACCTGCCATACTTCCTACGTTCGTCCAACCTTCATAGGCGAACATCGCAGCAAGTAAAGCTCCACCTAATCCACTAGCAAATGAAATATCTTTCCCCGCTTCTATAGGGAATAATTGCAACGGTTGTGAGTTAGTTTGAAATAATCCAAATGCAATAATTACTATTAATGGTATTAATTTACAAATAGTAGCTACAGTCTGAATCGTTCCTCCGATTTTCCCACCTAAAAAGTTTAAAAACATTAATGATGCTGCCGCAGCAATAGCTATAGGAAGATGCCAAGTCTTATCTAAATTTAATAAATTTAAAACTTGTGTAGAGAAGATAACCGCAAGAGCTGCAATCATCGCAGGGAAATAAATTACCGACTGCGCCCATCCTAGTAAGAATGCTGCAGTTTTTCCATAAGTCCTCTCTATCCAAACGACCATTCCTCCAACTTCAGGAATAGATGCCGCAAGTTCCGCAACTGTAAGACCTGCACAAATTGTAATAATACCTGCAAGCACCCAAGCTAGTAACCCTAAACTCATCGTCCCTGTAGTCTTATAAATAACAGCCGCTTTAAAAAATACACCTGCTCCAATTACCGAACCTATCACGGTCATAAAAGCCGGCATAAAGCCTATCGTTCTTTTCAGTTCACTCATTAAATAATCTCCTTATTTTTACAGATTTTTTTTATACCTAATTATAACCTTTTATGCACTAAAAAAGAAAAAAGAAAAAGACTCAAAATTTTGAATCTTTTCTTCAATTATTTTCCCTACTTTCCAAATAATAATTTGAAGAAGTTTAATTTTTTGACCGTATCTTAATGTCGCTAATCTATATACTCTAACACTCGCAAATGCCACAAGTAATGTAGTTACAACTAATATACCATAAGATAATCCTAATTCTTGAATAGATACATTGCTTATTGCATAACGTGTAAACATTACAAAATATGATGTAAATGGAACGTATGATAAAATCTCTGCAAGTTTAGTATCTCCAGTTGAACCCATAATATAGTAGTTTACGAAGAATGCACCCATAAATGTTAACATCGGTAAAGTTATCGCTCCGTTGACATCCTCAATCTTACTAACTAATGAAGCGAATGCCGCGTACATAAACATAAACATTACGAATCCAGTTAACGCAAATGCTAATCCTACACCAAGAACTTTTAAGTCTACATTTTCTATAATATGCTTAATATTATCACTATATCTAGAACCATTGATTTTTAAACCGGCGAATAATCCACCGATAATTAAGCCCATTTGAACAAGTACCGCAACAGATAAAGCTAATACTTTCCCTAAAATTAACGTTCTAGGATTTACAGTGACTACTAATAATTCCATAGCACGGTTACTTTTTTCTTTAACAACATTTGTCGCAACTACACTACCAAATTGAATTACCGTCATATAAACAATAAATGTAAGAGCATAAACTACTACAACATTTACTACTTGAGTTTGAGCATCAGAATCTCCACTTACGTTCACAGGTACAGGTTGAGGTAGATGTGATTTCACGTTAGTTACTTTATCATAATCTAAACCATTTTGTTTATAGACTAATTTTTCTACATTTTTTCCAAAAGCTTCTTTAAATTCACTGCTACCTTTACTAAAGATAGATTGTCTAGATAAATATTCATAACTATCTTTAGTTAAAACGATACCTTCATCTAATTTTTTAGCTTTAATATCATTTTCTAAAGCCACTTTACTATCGTATTTTTTAGCTTCTTTTAGATCATCTAACTTAATATTTACATCTTTTACAACATATGCACTACGATTGAAATTATCATTGATCTCACCTTTAAAAATGTTACTATTAGCGATCGATGGTACAAATGTTATACCTATAGCTATAATGAAATACAATGCCATAATAACTTTTGTCGCTTTTTTCGCAAAAAATTGTTTAAACTCAAAATTAAATACTGTACTAAAATTTTTCATAATTACTTACCTACCTGTTCTTTGAAAATATCTTCTAACGAAGGTTTATAAAGTTTGAATTCTTCAATATTAAATATACTTCCAGCTAATTTTGCTAATAATTCTTTTTTAGCACCCTCTTCTTTGAAATCAAGAAGCACTCCCTCTGGAACTAATGAATACTCAATACCTAGTGGTATAGATTTAAGATTAGCAAGCAGTTCCTCTTTCTCAAAACCACTAACACTCAAGATCATTTTTCCATGTCCTAATTGTTTTTTAATATAATCTAGATTCCCACTTAGAGTAATTTTCCCTTTTTCTAATATATTAATATCCTCACAGAATGTTTCTACAACTGGCATTTGGTGAGATGAGAAAATAACAAGTTTATCTTTTTTAATAAAATCTGTAATTATTTCTTTTAATTTTGATACGTTCACCGGGTCAAGTCCACTGAACGGTTCATCGAAAACAAGAATATCTGGATCATTCATAACACTTTGGATAATTTGAATTTTTTGGGCATTTACCTTTAGATAATGTTTTTAATGCTTGTTTATTATCCTCTAGTTCGAAGTACTCTAACCATTTTTTCGCTTCTGTTTGTGCTGCTTTCTTCTTCATACCTTTTAACATTCCGAAGTACGTAAGCTGATCTACAAGTCCAACACCATCGTACATTCCGCGTTCTTCTGGAAGGTATCCAATTTTCACCTTACTGTGATCTAAAGGTTTTCCATCTAGTAAAATCTCCCCTTTATCCGGCTTGAATATGTCTAACAAAATTCTAAAACTTGTAGTCTTACCACTCCCATTTCTTCCTAGATATCCATTAGCCACCCCACTTTTTGCTGTGAAGCTAACACCTTAAGAACCTTTTTATTACCAAAACTTTTCTCTACATTTTTAAATTCTAAAATCATAGCCCTTACCTCATTTCCTAACTTATTAAAAGTTAAATCCCTTTTTTATTCGTCATTATTTTTTATTTCTTTTGTTAACTTGAAATATTTCGGTAAAAACATTCCAAGCCCACTTATACAGTAACCAAATATACCACCTATTAATCCACCTATTAACATGGCTAACACATCAGTATTCCACTATTAATTACCCATTAATATTAGTAAAATACAATACCCCCTATTATGCTTATTAAAATAAAACAAAACTATAAAATCTTAACAATCTGTACCTGATAAATTCTAATTCCGTCTCGGTATCAGTATAT
>CAKMQF010000005.1 GCA_927911745.1 uncultured Gemella sp. | reverse complement strand
TCTAATTGAAATATGTTATCATAGTTGTAGATAGTTTTATCAGAAAAAATTATAAAATAAAGAGGTATAAATTATGAAGAAAACAATTAGCTTTAAAGGAACTCCAGTTACAATTGAGGATAAGTTAAATATTGGTGATGTATTTCCAAATTTTAGAGCAGTAACAAAAACATTATCAGAATTTGAATTGGATGATTATAGAGGTAAAAAAATTATTGTTAATACTTTTCCTTCTGTAGATACTGGTGTTTGTGCTTTACAAACAATTAAATTTAATAAAGAAGTTTGTGATTTGGCAGATACTGTAGTAATAACAGTTTCAAAAGATTTACCGTTTGCTTTAGGTAGATTCTGTGCTGATAAAGAAATAAACAATGCAATTACTGTATCTGACTATAAATATCGCGATTTTGAGAACAATAATGGTCTTTTAGTTGAAGAATTAGGTTTATTAACACGCTCTGTGTTTGTACTTGATGGGAACGGAGTTATCTGCTATAAAGAAGTATTAGAAGAAATCGGAGAAGAACCGAATTATACGGCTGCTCTAGATGCTCTTAAAAAACTATAGTGGGGTAATCGATGACAGAATTAAAATATATAAATAAAGAAGATAATAAGAACTTACAAATTAAAGATCTAATTACATTAGGTCTCTATACAATATTATTAATTCTTGTAATGGCGGTAGGTATTGGAATTTCTACACTATTGACATCAGTTATATTTGGAGGTAAAGTTTATTTTGCAACATACACTTCAATAACAGCTGCATTAGTGTGTGGTAGTGTATATAGCTTAATTTTTAATAAGATTAATAAGAATATGGCTATATTTATTATGATTGCGATAATTGGTATTTTTATGACTGTTTCTGGTCACTCGGTAGTGGGTGGAATAGTATTAATCTTTGCAGCAGTTTTAGCGGAGATTGCATTCAGATATGGAAATGAATATTTATCATACTTATTCTTCAACCTAGGAAATATTGGGATTATTTTACCAATGTTCTTTATGAAAGATTCATACGTGAAACATCTTCAAAATAGAAATTACTCAGATGAAAAGATAAATCTAGTAATGAGTAGTACAGATATGAATACATTTATTTTTATAGTTGTCTTTACTATAATATTCTCAATAATAGGAACATATCTAGGAAGAAAATTATACTTTAAGAATTTCAATAAAGCAGGACTATAGAATGTTAAGATTAGATATTAGAACCAAGATTTTTATATTAGTAATTGCTAATATACTAATGTTTAAAATGATGACAATACCTGTTCACCTTATAGTAGCACTATGCTTTTCAATATACTTAGGAATTAGTTCTAACTTTAAGAGAATGAGTAGATTTTTTGGTATATATCTTTTCTTTACTGCATACGAAGTATTTTTTGCTCATACAGTTACATTACAGGTTATTGATAGTTTCTTGTTATTAACTGCATTAATGTTTAAGACGTTGTATTTCCCATTATGTGCAGGGATGGCTTTAGTAAGTAGTTCGAAAGTTTCGGAACTAATCTGTTTCTTGAGAAGTATAAAGTTACCGAAAAAAATGATTATAGTGCTAGCAGTATTATATAGATTCTTCCCTGTTTTACTTACAGATTATAAGTTAATAAAGAATTCATTACGAATGAAAGGAATTGGAGTAAGTAGAGGTTACTACTTACTTCATCCAATTAAATTCTTTGAATATGTATTTGTTCCTTATGTAATTATAAGTACCAATATAGCAAATGAGCTATCAGTGTCTTGTTTATGTAGAGGAATAGATAATGAAGAGAAACCAAGTAGTTATATCGAATTAAAGTTCAATAAAATTGATTATTTAACTATGGTTGTCGTAGCAAGTGCTTTTTGTTATATTATGTATATGAGGTGATAAATTGATAACATTTAAAAATTTTAATTATAAATATATTGAATCGCAAAAATTAAATATTGAAGATTTATCACTTAATATAAAAAAAGGTGAATGTATTCTTTTTACTGGTGCTAGTGGTTGTGGAAAAACTTCCATTTTGCGAGTTTTAAATGGATTAGCACCAGAATTTTTTGATGGTGGATACAGTGGTGAATTAAAAGTAGCTCACCTTAATATCGGAGACAAATTAAAAGATTTTTCAAAAGTAGTAGGAAGTGTTTTTCAAAATCCTAAAAAATCAGTTTTTCAATCTTGATTCTACGAGTGAACTTGCCTTTAGTATGGAAAATTATGGTTATTCTAAATCAGAGATGCAAAGTAGAATTGATGAAGTAATATCAGAATTTTCTGCAGAATATCTGTTAGAAAGAAATGTCTTAGAACTAAGTGGCGGAGAAAAACAAAAATTAGCTTTTATGGCTAGTATGATGTTAGATGCTGATGTATATGTTCTAGATGAGATAACTAGTAACCTAGATTTGAAGTCGATACAGCTTATTTCATCAATAATCGAAACATTGAAGAATAAAGGTAAAACTATAGTTGTTGCTGAACATAGGATATATTATCTAAAAGATTTAATCGATAGAATGTATATTATTAAAGATGGTAAATTGCTCCATGAGGTTACTAAAGAACAACTATCAGATTTTGATAGTAGAGCTTGTCATACTAGACAAATTGATTTATCTAAAGTAGAGCTAGGTAATAAAGAAAATAGAATTTTTAAAGAAGACTTTTTAAATATCGAAAGACTTGAATATAAAGTTCATGATAGGAAAATTGAACTCCAAAGTGAAAGTTTTGCAGCTTCGAAAATCTATACTATTATTGGTGATAATGGTTGTGGGAAAACAACATTTGCTAATGCTTTGTGTGGACTTCATAAATCTAAGCATAAAGTAATATTAAATGGAAAAGATTTAAATAAAAAAAGGATTAATTAGAAATGCATTTCAAGTAATGCAAGATGTTAACTATCAATTATTTACTAACCAGGTAGAAAAAGAAATTAAGTTAGGTAGCGATAATTTATCGTTATTTGATGAAGTTGTGGATAGATTAAACATTAGAAAATTTTTAGATAGGCACCCGAATACTCTTTCTGGTGGAGAAAAGCAAAGAGTTGCTATTGCTTCTGCACTTTTATCAAATAAAAAAGTACTAATCTTTGATGAACCAACTAGCGGTTTAGATTATATTAATATGATTGAACTAAGTCGCTTGATTGAAGAAATTGCTAAGAATGATGTTGTAATATTTATTATTACACATGATTATGAATTTTTATGTCAGATTTCAGATGAGGTTCTTTATTTTGACAAGGAAGGCATAAAAAGAGCGTATCGAAGTCAATGAAGAAAATAAAAATAGAATATTAGAATTAATGAGTTAATGTACATTGTATATTAACTCATTTCTTAACTCAAATGAGTTGTTAAATTGAAGGTATCATGATAAAATATATAGGTTACAAAAAATAATTAGAATAAGGAGGGAAATTATGTCATATGCTTCAGATATGAAGAAAGAATTAACTTTAATAGAAATAACAAAAGATAGAGAATTCTTATCAGAGTTATCAGCCCTAATAAAGATGAATGGTGTATTAAATATATCAAACGGTAGGTTAAGTTTAAGTTTTCAAACAGAGAATGCGTCTATAGCAAGAAGAATGTTTTCTTTAATAAAGTTTTTCTATGATGTTCATGTAAATATTTCTGTTAGAAAGAAATTGAAATTGAAGAAAAATAATGTATACATTTGTCGTTTAGATCAAAACGTAAAAGAAATTTTAACTGATTTATATATACTAAATGATAACTATACAATGAGAATAGATATAGCAGATGAGTTAATAGATACAGATGAGAAAAAAAGAGCTTATCTACGTGGAGCATTTTTAGCAGGAGGATCTATTAATAACCCTCGTACTTCTAGTTATCATATGGAAATATTCTCTTCTTATGAAGAACATAATAAGGAATTAAATGAGCTTCTAAATAGTTATAAATTGAATGCTAGAAGTCTTGAAAGAAAAAAAGGTTTTATAGTTTATATTAAAGAATCTGAAAAAATAGCAGAGTTTATTAACTTAGTTGGAGCTTTTCAAGCTTTATTCCAGTTTGAAGATGAAAGAATTGTTAGGGATATTAATAACTCAGTTAATAGAATGCAAAATTGTGATATGGCTAATATGAATAAAACTGTTAATGCTTCAGCAAAACAGGTTGAGGATATTAACATAATAGAGGAAAGAATCGGACTTGATAATATTGATGAGAAACTTAGAGTTGTTGCAGAAGCAAGACTTAAGTATCCGGAATATCCGCTAAAAGAAATAGCGGAGATGATTGAGGATGGGAAATTATCTAAATCTGGCTTAAATCACAGATTTAGAAAAATTGCTAAGATAGCTAAGGAATTAAAAGAAGGTACTTATCAAGCAAAATAAAAGAAGTGAGGAAGAACAATGAGTAAGTGGGATGAACAAATACTAGTAGTTAATAGAAAAGAATTATTTAATAATGAAGAAAATCATTTCTATGGATTTATAGAAAAAAATGATGAAAAAACTAAGAAAATTATTGATACATTTGAATCATATGAAGTTAAACGTCGTGGTGATATGGAAGAAGATCCAAACTATAAGCAATTGATTGGTTATGTTCTACTAAAAGACGAAGTAACAGGTGAGGTACTAGTTTACAAACGTTTAGTAGGTGGAGGAGAAGCGAGATTGCACGGGAAAGCCTCTGTTGGTATTGGTGGACATATGAATGAAGTTGAAGGAAAAACAATTTTTGAAATGTTAAAAATCAATGCCGCACGTGAATTAAATGAGGAAGTTGGAGTCTCAGAAGAAGAAGCTTTAAATAACCTACATTTTATTGGTCTAATAAATGATGATAAGACAGAAGTTGGGCAAGTCCATGTAGGCGTTGTTTATGAGTGTAAAGTAGATAAACAACGTGTAGAAGTTAAGGAAGATGATACTCTTGTTATAAAATGGATGACAGGAGAAGAGGCCAAAGCAGAAGAAAATTATGAGACTTGGTCAGAATTTTTAAAACCAATTTTTTAATAAATAAAGATGAACTTTTATAGGTTCATCTTTATTCGTTAAATTAGTAAAATTTATTATATTGCGTTATAAAATCTTACATAATATTGAAAAAAACATCAGTTAAATGTAATATTAAATTATGTAATTTGAAAATATAATAGTAATTAATAGTTAATACTAAACAGTATTATTCTGTTTAAAAACAACATTAAGTAAGAAAGGATGATAGTATGTTTAATATTAAAATGGATATGATTCAAACTGTCGGATTGGCAGTTATTATATTAATTCTAGGAAGATTCTTAAGGAAAAAGGTTAAGTTCTTTGAAACTTATTGTATTCCTTCTCCAGTTGTTGGAGGTTTCCTATTTGCTATAATAAATTTAATTTTAAGGAAAACTAATTTAGTTATTTTTGAATTTGATAATACGTTACAGAGTTTCTTTATGACTTTATTCTTCACAAGTATTGGTTTCAATGCAAGTTGGAGATTATTGAAAGTTGGTGGGAAAAAAGTAGTTATGTTCCTTATTATGGCTGTAACGTTAGTAGTACTTCAAAATGTTGTGGCTGTGGGGGTCGGGTATTTAACTGGTGTAGATCCATTGATTGCTCTATTAACTGGTTCAACTGCCATGACAGGAGGACATGGTACTGCGGCAGCAATGGCACCCATAGTAGAAGAACTAGGCCACACTGGAGCAAAGAGTGTTGCTATCGCAGCAGCTACTTTTGGACTTATTGCAGGATCTAGTCTAGGTGGACCATTAGCCAATAGACTTATTAAAGGTAAGAAACTAGAGGTTGTTGCAGAGAAAGTTGATAATGAAAAAGTAAGAAATGATGAATTTCTTTTTAATAATGATGTAAGAAAACTTGATGGAGAGAATTTCGCCAAAGCATTCTTTTTAATTTTATTATCAATGTTTATTGGTAGTTATGTTTCAACATTTTTAAATCAATTTTTAAATTTTCCGAACTACATAGGGCCTATGATTGTGGCAGCAGTATTAAGAAATATTTCTGATAATACAACTAAGTTTGATTTGCACTATGAAGAAGTACATATACTAGAAGATGTTTCGTTAAATTTATTCTTAGGAATGGCGATGATTAGTTTAAAATTATGGGAACTAGGTAACGTAGCAGGTCAATTAGCAGTATTATTACTTGCACAAGCGCTTTTAGCATGGGTATTTATTTACTTTGTAACATTTAGATTTATGGGGAGAAATTATGATGCAGCAGTATTATCTGCAGGACATGTAGGTTTTGGACTTGGAGCAACGCCGAATGGTATTGCAAATATGCAAAGTGTTTGCGATAAATATAAACACTCGCATATAGCATTTTTTGTAATGCCTATAGTAGGAGCGCTATTTATAGACTTCTTTAATGTAGCAATAATAAGTGGATTCTTCTCGTTCTTGTCTAGATAGAAGAAAATTTGGCTTGATTAAGTGTCTTAATCAAGCCTTTTTTTGAAATTGCTTGATGAATGTTTTGATGTGTATTATAATGATAGAGATTGACTCAAAAGTCTTAAAATTTAACAAAGTTCTTATGAGAACTCAAAAATGCAGTGGTTTATTGATATCTAAGTTCGCTTTATGAAAGCTTTTTAGATATCTAATAAACTTGTAAGGGTGACTCAAGAAAATTGATTTCTTCGAAATTACGATTTTTAAGTCACTCCCATAGATCATTTGAGATAAGGAGAAAGCAGTGAAGAATAAAAAAATATTCTATAAGAAAAGTATCAACTGGAATAATAAGCATCATTATTGGTATTGGCACAATGAAAGTTGGAATAGTTAATGCTCAAATGGAGTCTGACAATAAGGTTGTAATAGATGAAAAAGGAGTTATTCCAGATGTTGAACCAATTCCGCCAGAGAATGTAATAGAAAAGCCGATAAGAAAACCACCTATAAAATCAGAGGAGAAACCAGTTCCAAAACCTGTAGAAAAGCCGTCGGGAAAGCCATCTGAGAAGCTAACAGAAAAGCCGTTGGAAAAACCATCCGAGAAGTCAATAGAAAAACCGTCAGAAAAACCATCTGAGAAGCCAACAGAAAAACCATCAGAAAAGCCATCAAAAACCCTAGATCCTAATTCTTTAGAGGCAGCTTCTAGAATGAAATCTAGAAATGATGTATTAGTTGCGAATATATCTGGCCGTGAAATAAAGGTCTCTTTTAAAAAAGATAGTATTTCTGCAGAAAAATTGTTTGTGGAACCATTAAATGATAATGATTTAAACAAGACTATCAAGAATAAACTAGGTAGCGACTATAAAATCATTGAAACATTTGAGATTCATTTTGAGAAAGATTATAAAAAAGTAGATAGTAATATAGAGAGAACCGTAACAGTTGCAGTTGTGAAAAAAGAAAATACTGAGTTAGAAGTTTATCATATATCTGATGAAAATAATCTTGAAAAAATAGCCAGTAGATATAATGAAGGTGAGTTGAAATTTAATATTAATCATTTCAGTAAGTTCACTATAGTAGAACGTATAAAACTAGGTAGTAAGGATTTAGAAGAAAGAACAAAAATAGTAATTCCAGAAAAAATAGAAAATAAAGAAAAAGAAAATAATGAATTACCTGAAACAAATAGTATTAAAGATGAAAAACAATTGAAAATACTTCCTAAAACGGGTATATCTGTAAGTTCATTTATTTCTACAGGATTTATTTTAATAATT
>CAKMQF010000004.1 GCA_927911745.1 uncultured Gemella sp. | reverse complement strand
GTACATCAACTTTTGGAGGAATTTGAGCATAAACTTTACGATTTTATTAGTCCATCTTGTTCTAATTGTTTTAATTGTTTTGTTAACGTTGCTTGTGTAATTGTCCCTAGTGATCTTTGTAACTCATTAAATCTAATACTTTTTATCTTCAAGTAGGTGAAGAATTAGTATTGTCCATTTACCAGACAATATTTTTTTGAGTTGTAAAAAAGGGGCATTTTCCAAAAGGTTCTTTGTTGTTCATAAAAAATCTCCTTAAAAAATTCATTGGTATTATACAATTCTATCTTAAAAGATACTTACTACTTTAAAAAAAACGTACTTGATAAAAATTTTGGTAAATATTATAATTATATATATAACAATTATAAAACAAATAATAAAGTTTGGCAATAGCCAAAAACGGAGGACATAATAATGACAGAAGCAAAAAATTTATATCAAAACAGAAGAAGTGTATATGCACTAGGTAAAAACTTACCGATTTCAGAGCAAGAAGCATTAGAAATTATTGATAATGCAGTAAAATACTCACCAAGTGCTTTTAACTCACAAACTGCACACGCTGTGGTATTATTAGGTGAAAATCACCAAAAACTTTGGGATATTACATTTGGTGAATTAGAAAAATTCTTACCAACAGAAGAAGCTAAAGCAGCTACAAAAGGTAAAATCGATAGCTTTGCTGCAGCATATGGAACAATTTTATTCTTCGAAGATCACGATGTAGTAAAAGGACTTCAAGAACAATTCCCAGCATATGCTGAAAACTTCCCAATCTGGTCAGAACAATCAACTGGAATTGCTTCATTTGCAGTTTGGAATGCATTAGCAGAGGCTGGAGTTGGAGCAAATATTCAACACTACAACCCAGTAATTGATGAAAAAGTTGCTGCTGAATGGAATATTCCTGCAAACTTAGTATTACGTGCTCAAATGCCATTCGGTGAAAAATTACAAGAAACTGAGCCAATTGAAAGAACTTCAAGAGTAAGAGTAGTAAAATAAGATTTGATTTAGCGACGGATTAAATGAGTTATAATAACGCTGAGATAGTAATATCTTGGCGTTATTTTATGATTTTATTAGGACCAATTACTAAGTAAATGATTAAGTTAATGAAAGATTTTTAATTTTAAAAAATGATTATTTCCATAAACATTATTTATACCTTTAGTTGTTGGAATATGCTGATAAATATGATATTATAATAGTTGGTATATAAATAAAGATTTAGAAGGTTTAATAATGTTAAAAATAGTAATAAAAGATTTAGAAGATACTAAACGTTTAGCAAAAATAGTTAGTGAAGGTATTGAGAGTAGATTAGTACTTTTGTTGAATGGAGATTTAGCAGCAGGGAAAACAACTTTTACTAAGTATTTAGCAGAATATTTAGGGGTTAAGAGTGTGGTTAACTCACCAACTTTTAATATTATGAAAGAATATAAGTATACTAATGGAAAGTTATATCACATTGATGCTTATCGTTTAGAAGATAGTGATGAAGATTTAGGATTCGAAGATATTTTCTTTGAAGATAATGTTAGTGTTATTGAGTGGGGAGAGTTTATTGAAGACTTTTTACCAAAAGAAAGATTAATTTTTAATATTCGATTAGTAGATGACCATAGAGAAGTTGAAATTATTTCTAATGGTGAATATGAGAAAATAGAAGAAAGGATACGTGAAAATTGGTAAGTTTAATTGTAGAAGCTTCGAATGGTGTGTGTTCAATTGCATGTTTTGAAGAAAAAAATATTCTAGCCGAAAAAAACTTTGTATGTAGCAATAACTTGTCCGCGGTTATTTTAGAAGAAATAGAAAATTGCTTAAAAGAAGCAAATAAGAGAAAAACTGATTTAACAGAAATAATATCTAGTGAGGGACCAGGTTCATATACAGCTATCCGTGTAGTTGCAGCAGTATGTAAAACACTAGCTTATACACTTAAGATTAAATTGAAAAAAGTTTCTTCTTTAAAATTACAGGCGTTATTGGAATTCGATAGTAATAAGCTACTTGTTCCTTTTATTGATGCACGCCGTGGTAATGTTTTTGGTGCAGTATATGAAAATATTGGTGGAAACTTAATAGAAATATTAGAAGAAGGGTATTACTCACTTGAAGAAATCAATGATTTCCTTGTTTCTCAGAACAAAGAATATGTATACATCAGTAAAGATATAGAAAAATTGAATGAACTACTTCTTGATGGATTAAAAAATAATGAAATGGTTCGAGCAGCTAATGTTGTAAAAATATACGATTCATTAGAAGAAGCGGATTGTTATAATATGAAACCACAATATTTAAGAAAAACTGAAGCAGAAAGGGAACTTGAGAATGATAAAAGTAAATAAGGTAGATGTTAATGATTTAGATGTACTATCAAGAATTGATATAGATAATTTTGAAGATGCGTGGACAAAAGAGATGTTTAAATCTGAGTTAGAACACACTAATGCAGAATACTATGGATTATTTAACGATGATGAAATTATTGGATTCTGCGGAGGTTGGCTTGTTGCTGATGAATATCAAGTTAATAAAATAGTTATTGATAAACCTCATCAAAATAAAAAATTAGGTCAAATTTTCTTCACTTATGTAATGCAATTATTGAAATTAAAAGGTGTAAAAAAAGCTATTGTAGAAGTTCGTGTAAGTAACATGCCTGCGATAACTGTATATGAAAAATCAGGATTTAACACAATTGATATAAGAAAAAATTATTACAAAAATAATGGCGAAAATGCGTATGTGATGGTAAGGGATTTTAGCAATGAACGAATTTAAGAATTTAGATAATATAACCATATTAGCTATAGAGACAAGTTGTGATGAAACTAGTGTAGCTGTAGTTAAAAATGGTAAAGAAGTACTATCGAATATTGTAAGTAGTCAAATTGAAACACATAAGCAATTTGGCGGGGTAGTACCTGAAATTGCGAGTAGACAACATATAGAAGTAGTGATGCAAATTGTTGAGGAAGCTCTAGAAGAAGCGAAAACTACATTAGATGAAATAGATGCAATTTGTGTAACACAAGGACCTGGTTTAATAGGTTCATTATTAGTTGGTGTTAATGTTGCAAAAACATTAAGTTACGCTTTAGATAAACCTCTAATTGCAGCACATCATATTGCAGGTCATATCTATGCTAGTAATATAGACAATGATATAGTTTATCCATCCTTAGCTCTTGTAGTTAGTGGGGGACACACAGAACTTGTCTATTTAAAAAATGAGCTTGATTTTGAAATCATTGGTTCTACTCATGATGATGCTGTGGGTGAAGCTTACGATAAGGTAGCTAGACAGTTAAATCTTGAGTATCCTGGAGGTCCTAAAGTCGATAAACTAGCTAAGTTAGGTGAAGATAAGTATAAATTCCCTCGTGCGATGATTGATAGTGACGATTATAACTTTAGTTTTTCAGGTATGAAGTCAGCGGTAATCAACTTCGTGCATAATGCAAAACAAAGAGGTGAAGAAATAGTGCCTGAAGATTTAGCATGTAGTTTCCAAACGGCAGTAGTTGAAGTTTTAATCGCTAAAACTAAGAAAGCTATTGTTAATCTAGGGGTTAAACAATTGATTTTAGCAGGTGGAGTGGCAGGTAATAGTGAACTGCGTAAGCAAATATTAGAATTAGAACAACAATTAGGAGTAGAAGTACTTATTCCGAAAATGAGTTATTGTAGTGATAATGCTGCGATGATGGGAGCAGTAGGATACTATTATTATAAAAATAATATATTCGCTAATCCATTAACGCTAAATGCTAAGTCAACATTAGATTTAGAAGAAGTTAAGGATAAGAATTCAAAAAGGAGTTAATTCGAAAAAACGATTTTGTTGAAATCATGATTTTTGAGTAACTCCCTTTTTAAGAATATTTTGGTGTGCTTATGAAAAGACAACTTAATGAATTATTAGATGCAAACTTACAAAAAATAAATCATATTTCTGAAAATAAGCATTTTATAGGATTTTCTAAAAAATTAGGAGAAAGAGTATTCGTTAAAATTTTTAAAGATCCATTAAAATATGAACTAGAATATAAAGTATTAAGGGATAAAACTAATCTAATATTAGATTTACCTGAGTATTTTGCACTAGTACTGAAATATGAAGACTTTATTCCATTAAATAAAGAAAGTGTAAATGATGAAGATATAATAAAAATAGCAAAGTTAATATCTGATTTTCATAGAGGAAATTGGCTTGAAATAGAAAATGAAAAAGAAACTTCATTGGAGAAAGTTTTAGGAAAAAATGTATATAGATTAGCAGATAGAAAAGAATATACTAAAATATATGAGCTTTATTCAAGGTTTCTAAGAAATATTAGTAAGTTAGATGAAGAATATCGAAAAACATTAGTTTTTATTCATGGTGATTTCGGTCTTAGAAACATTATGAGAAAAGACGATAATTTAGTATTAATTGATTTTGAAAGAGTGAAGTATGCTAGTTATTATTTAGATTTTATTAAATATTTTTACCAAGATTTGAATAATGAAAAAAGAAAAATAGAATTGTTTTTAGAACATTACTATGAACATTCAAAAGAGGAAGTTCTTTCTGAGGAACTAGAGTACTGCATGATTTTTATCTCGGCATTAGGTATTTTAAACTATACGAAACGTGTTGAAGATAAAGAATTTGAGAAGTTAGGATTAAAGATGTTAGAAGATGTTGTAAATTATTACATTTAAATAACTATTAAGAAATAGGAGAGTTGAAGAGTGAATAATATTAATGAAAAAAAGCTAGAAGAAAATCGTAGACAAGCATTATTTTTAGTCGAGAAGTTGAAAGAAAACGTTAATGATTTAAAAAGTATGCGAGAATTGTCAAAAATAGTTTCTAAGGATTCAGAAATGAATGATGATTTTTGGATAGAAATTTGTAATATAGACTTTACAAAAATTGAATTTTTCCCAATAAGGTCGCTGTTGGCTGGGATATTAAAAAATAAACAAGATAATTCAAGTATTTCAAATATTTATAATTATTTGGTAGTAGAAAATACAGAGTATCTTAATAGAAACGGACAGAGTGCTTCTAAAAATACACCAGCAATGATAGTGTTATATTTTGCAGGTTTCTTGGGAGTAGGATTGTTTGTAATCGTTAATTTTATAATGTTAATGTTAGCTCGTGGAAATTTTGAAGAGGTTCTTTTTAATTTAATAGCAGGAACTTTTTTAAATGCCGTTATTCTTGAAGTAATTGATAGACAGTACATCTGGGAATGGGAAGTACCATATTTTGAAAATAGTAAATTCCTAGCGTATGTTTGGACATATATTCCGATTATAATAATGTACTTATATATGAATATTTCTATATTTATTACACAAGGATCTAACTACAATATTAGTAATGAAATTAAACTTACTATAGGTACTTATATTTTTATTTTAATTATTGTTAATGGCTTATTCAAATTAAAAAATTCTGCGGATTTTATGTATACAGTATATACAATAATCTTTAAAATAATAGCCTTTATAAGTTTTATTTGCATCATTCCAGCTTACTTTTTCGGGAAACTACCAATCGATTGGATGTATATCCTGGTAACTGTTGTGATTGTAAGCAGTGTTAGAGTGTTAAAGAAAGTTAGTTCTGGAAGATCTGAAAAACTACTATTTTATCCAATGACGTTTTGTTATTTAGTGTACACTCAACCACGAGTGATTAATACTCCTATTTTAGTGGAGCAAAATATATTGTTGTATGCTTCAGGAGTATTAGCAATATTAATAATAGTCATAAGTAAACTAAGAGAAAAAACTAAATAAAATTAATATTAATCCCTTTCTAAAAACGTAAGAAAGGGATTAATAATTTTTATTACTAATAAATTTATAAAGTACAAAGTGGTTTTGATTTTATTTGACTATTATTTATGTTAAAATATAATATGATTAATATTAGGAGGCGATGATATGGCGAATATTTATTTAGATTACGCAGCAACATCAAGAAAACATTTTGATATCATAGAAAAAAATATGAATATACTAAAAGAAGTCTATGCTAATCCAAGTAGTAGCCATACTCTGGGAAAGAAAAATGATAGGCTAGTTCGTGAAGGTCGCGAGAAAATAGCTAAAGCTCTAAATGCAAGTAGTAATGAAATTATTTTTAATTCTGGTGGTACTGAAAGTAATAATACAGTATTTAATCATGTGTTGACTAGATTTGAAACTGGAGAAATAATAATTTCATCTATAGAACATCCTTCTGTTAAAGCAAGTGCTAAGAGATTAGAAAGATTTGGATTTAAGGTTCATGAATTATCAGTAGATGAAAGTGGAGCTATATCTATAGATGAATTAAAAGAGAAGATTAATCCTAAGACGGTATTAATTTCAATTATGCTTGCTAACAATGAAACTGGGGTTCTAAATCCTTTAAAAGAAGTTTCAGAACTTATTGCTGATAAAAACATACTATTACATAGCGATATTGTCCAAGCATTAGGAAAAGTTGAAATTAATGTGAAAGAACTAGGTTTAGATTTTGCTTCAGCATCAGCACATAAACTGGGGTCGCTTAATAACTTTGGATTTTTATATGCAAAAGATGGGGATGTTGAACCATTATTATTAGGTGGAGGTCAGGAAAATGGTCTTCGTTCTGGGACAACGGATTTATTAGGAATACTAGTTCTTAATGACTGTTTATCAGAAACATTAAATTCGATTCCTGTTCTTAGAGAATTGAAGAATTACTTTATAGCTGAACTTGAGAAAAATGGAGTTGAATTTGAAGTAAATGGTTCTATAGAAAATTCATTGCCGAATATATTAAATATTTATTTTGAAAATATAGAAGCACAGCGACTGATTACATATCTAGATGCTCGTGATATTTATATTTCTGGTGGATCTGCTTGTAGTTCAGGAAATATTAAAGGAAGTCGTATAATTACAGAAATGTACAATATTGAACGTGCTGCACATTCTGTAAGAATTAGTGTTGGATTTGATACTAGCAGAGAATTAATTGATGAAGTTGTAGAAAAAATTGTAACTTTAGAGAAAAGAATAAAAGAAAGGAACTAATAATGAATAGCAACAAAAAAGTAGTAGTTGGAATGAGTGGTGGAGTTGATTCATCTGTGACAGCGTATTTGTTGAAACAACAAGGATATGATGTTATCGGTGTGTTTATGAAAAACTGGGAAGAAAAAGATGATAGAGGAGTTTGTCTTGCAGAAAAAGATTACGAAGATGTAATTAAAGTTTGTGAACAATTAGATATTCCATATTACTCTATAAACTTTGAAAAAGAATACTGGGATAAAGTATTTACTTACTTTTTAGATGAATACAAAAAAGGTCGTACACCGAACCCAGATATTATGTGTAATAAAGAAATTAAATTTAAAGTTTTCTTAGAATATGCTGAAGATTTAGGTGCAGATTATGTAGCGACTGGGCACTATGCGCGAGTTAAAGATGTTGATGGAGAACGTTTAATGCTACGTGGTGTTGATAATAATAAAGATCAGACTTACTTCTTATCTCAATTGAAACAACATCAAATTAAAAATATTCTATTCCCTGTAGGAGAACTAGAGAAAAAAGATGTTCGTAAGATTGCAGAAGAAGCGGGTCTAGCAACAGCGAAGAAAAAAGACTCAACGGGTATTTGTTTCATCGGTGAGAAAAACTTTAGAGAATTCTTATCTCAATACCTACCAGCTCAAGGTGGTAAAATGGTTGATTTAGATGGTAATGTTCGTGGAGAGCACATTGGTTTAATGCACTATACAATCGGTCAACGTCATGGATTAGGTATTGGTGGAACTAAAGATACTGAAGGTGAAGCATGGTTTGCATGTGGTAAAGATCTTGAAAATAATATACTGTATGTTTGCCAAGGATTCCACAATGAAAAACTTTATTCAGATAGTTTACTAGCTAGTTCACTATCATTCACAACGAAAAATCCACAACCTAATAAATTCACATGTACTGCAAAATTCAGATATCGCCAACCAGATACTGAAGTAGAAGTAGAAGTATTAGAAGATAACAAAGTAAAAGTTGTCTATAAAGAACCAGTACGTGCTGTAACTCCAAGGACAAGCGGTTGTTTTCTATGATGGAGATGTTTGTCTAGGTGGAGCAATTATCGACGAAGTATATAAAGATGGAGAAAAACTTCAACTATAATATATAAAATAAAAATCCTAAAAGTTAGAGAAAAACTCTAGTTTTTAGGATTTTTAGTTTTTAATTTTAAGTTATAAGATTATAGTATGTACTGTGCTAGTAATGTATCAAATCTACGAATATCGATATCTTTTTTAAGGTTGATTTTTATTTTTCCAACTTTAGTCCAAAGTTCTACCTCAGCATTCAAGTCAAAGATTTTACCCGCATTTTCAGTCGACCACATTAGTATTGAAGAGTATGGTAGTGAATAAATTTCTACTTTTTTCCCTGTAATTCCTTGTGCATCTTTTACAATAAGTCTTTTGTCTGTAAATACAGCAACATCTCTTATCGTTGCGAAAGCTGCGACAGGTTGTTCACCGTTTATTAATAAGTTTACTATATCTTGAGGAATAGCAACTTCTCTAAAAAATGTCCAGTTTAATAAATTCATTTCGTTAGCCATAATGTTTCTCCTATTTTTATAATTTGAATCTTGTGATTTTTTATCAGTATAACATAAAATACATGAAATATAAATAAGGTACTATAATTAGGTTTTCAGTACTAATATAATAAATTTAATGATATAATATAGGTACTAGGGGGAGAGACATATGAATATTAAAAAGGAAGATGTCATATTATTTTTTTAGACAAAATGTTAAATCTATTATTTGGCGTTTGTGTGTAGTCTTATAGTAATAATCGGTGGTTTGTTTTATTTTAATCAGAGTAAGACAGAAGATTATAGTGGTGTTAGTTTTTCTAATATTAGTAATGAGACTAATAATAAGGATGAAAAAGCTGAAGATAAAACACGATGAAAAGATTTTTGTTGATGTGAAAGGTGCAGTAAAACATCCTGGGGTATTTGAAACGACAAAAGATAAAGGGTAAAAGATTTAATAGAAGAAGCCGGAGGACTTTTAGATGATGCTGATACTTCTACTTTGAATTTAAGTCAAAAAGTTAAAGATCAGATGGTTATTTATGTCCTTAAACATGGTGAAAAGCCGAAACAAATATCTGATAGTGGCAGTAGTTCATCTAATACAGATGTGATTAATATTAATACTGCTAATTTAGAGCAACTTATGAAAATCTCAGGAGTTGGAAAGACTAAAGCTGAAGCAATTATTTCATATAGAGAAAAAAATGGGGATTTTAAAAAGAAAGAAGATATTACAAAAGTACGTGGTATAGGAAAAGCTACTTTTGAGAAAATTAAAGATAAAATAGAGGTATAGTTATGCAGAGAATTAGTTGGGATGAGTACTTTATGGCTCAAAGCCACCTATTATCACTTAGATCGACTTGCAGTAGATTATCTGTAGGAGCGACGATAGTTAAAGACAAGAGAATAGTTTCAGGTGGTTATAATGGTTCTATTAAAGGTGATGAACATTGTATAGATGTTGGTTGTAAAGTAGTAGAAGGGCATTGTGTAAGAACTATTCATGCTGAAATAAATGCAATTTTACAATGCTCTAAGTTCGGAGTTGGAACTGAAGGTGCAACTATTTATGTTACACATTTCCCGTGTTTGAATTGTACAAAATCTATAATTCAAGCAGGGATAAAAGAAATTTGCTATGCAAATGATTATAGAAATAATGAATATGCTCGAGAGTTATTAGAAAAATCAGGTGTTGTCGTAAGAAAAGTAGATTACGACGTAAACAACGTAGTAGAAAGGTTACTAAATAAATAGTAATGATATACTTACAACTTTCTTTACTAGCATTAGGGGCGATATTATTAAATTATAATATAATAATATCTATGCTATGTATTGTTATTTTTCTACTGATAACTTGGAAAAATAAAAAATCTTAATGCTAGGAAAACTATTATTTGTGTAATAGTCTTCTTAGCTTTTTTTATTCGGGGAGCATATGAACAAAAGAATAACGTTACGCATCTAGGTAATGTTGAAAATAAAAATTTAGAACTAGTAGTTTCCGATAGATTTGATGTAAATGGAGCCTATGCGTCATCTATTGGCAATCTTTTAGATGAGAAGGTGCTAGTAAATTATATAGCCAAGAGTGAAGAAGAAAAGAACTTTTTTAAAGAAAAATTTTGGGGTGGAAAACTATTAGTAAATGCTAATATAGAAGACGTCTCAGAAAAGACTAATTTTTACTCATTTGATTATAAAAAATATAATGAGAATAGGGGGATCTTTAAAAGGATAACTATTAATGAAATTCATGAGATTAAAAATATAGATTCTGTGTATTTTAAATTCTTAACTCTTAGAAATAAATTGAGTTTAAAAATTAATAAAGAACTAACCTTTGATAAAAGTGGTTATTTTCAAGCTTTAATTTTCGGAGATAAAAGTTATTTATTAAAAGATGATATAAATTCTTTTAAAAATCTAGGTACAAGTCATTTATTAGCTATTTCAGGGCTACATATAGGTGTACTTATTTCACTAATCTACTTTATCTTATTGAAATTTAGAGTAAGTGTTGATTATATAGAGAAATTCATCTTGATTATGGTTCCACTGTATATGTTGCTTAGTGGAGCTAGCGCCTCTGTTCTTAGGGCAGGTTTTATGATCATATTTTACATTTTGCTTAGAAGAAAAAATATAGATAAACTTGGTAGTTTATTGTTTACATTTCTGATTTTACTATCGTATAACCCATTACTAATTTTTAATATTGGTTTTCAATTATCATTTTAATTACATTTTGTCTATTGATGTCAGGCACTTATATAAAAAATTCTAGAAATAAAATTCATGGTGCATTTAGAATCAGTATAATTTCTACATTAGCAAGTATTCCAATTTTATTGTATAATTTTTATACTATAACTTATATTTCTGTATTTAGTAATATTATCTTAGTACCAATTTTTAGTATTGTAATTTTTCCATTAGTAATTTTCAGCTATATTGTATTTTTAATAAATGGTCAGGTGTTTAATATTATCTGTAGACCGATATTAAATATTACTTTCAATATATTCGATAAAATTCAGGAGTTGTTTCTAATAGCACAACCTATTCGCATAGGTAAGTTAAATATATTTTTTATAATAGCTATATTCATTTTTGTTTTAATTATATTGATAAACTTGAATAAATTTAAATATATGAATGCTATTTATGAAGTTCTTGGAATTATTCTGATTTGTATAGGAGCTACATATACACCTAAAGCATATATTGAAGATGTAAAAATAGGAAAAGAGAGTGTTTTATATATTAGAGAAAATAAAAATAATTTGTTGATAAATACATTCGAATAAATATTCAAAATTTTTATACAGATTACAGAAAAAAAGACAAGGATTATGATATAATAAACCAGTACGATTTGCTTTTAAATTATGAAGGAAAAAATAAATTTGAGTATTTGCTTTTGACTTCTGCGAAAAAGAATAAAAGTGGTTATTCTATAGATCTTTTAGCAAGAAATCTAGTAGGGAAAGTTATTGTAATAGATAGTTTAGAAAATAAATTATCAGAAGTAAGGAATATGGCGCAGTATAAAAAAATAGATTATATTGTCCTTAAAGAGAATACAGAGATGAAATTTGGAGAGAATTCTATTTATTATTATAATAAAAAAGTTAGAGTAAAAAATAAGAATTCTGAATTTGAAATTGAGGTAGATAATTAATGAAAAATGTCTATGTAATATATGGTGAAAATTTTGAAGCTATTAATGATTATGAAAAGAATATAGCTAAAAAGTATTTAAAAGAATTGGATGAATTTAACTATATAAAAATAAATATGCATGAAAATACATTGGAATCTTTAGTGTATGAATGTAGAAGCAGTGGTTTATTTGGGAATGAAAAAGTAGTAGTTGCTGAAAATTGTAATTTTTTACTTGCTAAACCTAAGAAGATTAAAGTAGAACACAATGTGGATACATTAATAAGTTATTTGGATAATATTAGTGAAGAAGTCGTGTTGATTTTAAAGATTTCTGAAAAGATTGATAGCAGAAAAAAACTTATAAAGAAAATTAAAGAAGTAGGAGAAGTTAAGGAGTTTTCTAATTTCAATGAAAAAGAAATAGCTAGCTATATAGTGAAAACTGTTGCTGATGCCAATTTGAAAATTTCGAGAGATGATGCAGAATTTCTTGTAAATTATACGCGTTTAGATTTTGCTAATATAAAAAAAGAATTGGAAAAGCTGCTTCTTTATTGTGATGAGAAGAAAGTAATTACTAGAGAAGATATCGAATTACTAGCGACGAGAAGTTTAGAATACGATGTATTTAGTTTAACTAATGAGTTATTCGGGAAAAATTATTCGAGATTAAGAGTAGTTTATAATTCTTTAGTATTAAAAAAAGAAGAACCGATTTTCTTATTATCACTCATTAGTGGACAATTACGAATATATTATAAAGTAAAGGTTCTGCTAAATGAACACTATTCACAAAAAGATATAGCTAGAGAATTAGGAGTTCATCCATATAGAGTACAACTAGCGGCACAAGGTATTAGAAATTATAGTGTGGACAAAATTATGAAAACATTAATTTTAGCTGCTGATTATGATAAGTTATTGAAATCTTCGTATATGGATAAATACTTGATATTAGATTTGTTTATTAATAAACTAATAGAAGAGCTAAAATAAAACTTTATTTTCAAGATTTTATAATTTTATAAAATTTTAAAAATATATGAACTAACAGTTGTAATAGTTTATTGATATCTAAATTAACTACATAAAAGTTAGTTAGATATATAATATACATTATAGGGGTGCTTGGCAAAGTCTATTTCTTAGAAATACTGAACATGTCAAGTAGCTCCTATTTTTATTTTAGGTAATTAAAAGGATTTAATCAAAAAATATTCCGAAAAAAACAAAAAATTCAGATAAATTAGTTTATTCTGAACAAATATAATGTTATAATAGTAATGTTGAAAAGAAATTAATAAAATGAGGTATTGTTTAATGAAGAAAATTGAAACTAAATTGGCTCAATTAGGAAATAGAAAAGACAAAGTAACGGGTGCGATTGTAACACCGATATATTTATCTACAGCATATGCTCATCCTGGATTAGGTGAAAGTACGGGTTATGATTACACAAGGACAAAAAATCCTACTCGTACAATTTTAGAAGAAGGATTGTGTGAATTAGAAGAAGGATGTCGTGCGATAGCAACGAGTTCAGGTATGAGTGCAATTCAATTAGTTTTTGAATTATTTGAATTGAATAGTGAATTTCTAGTTTCTAGAGATTTATACGGTGGAAGTTTTAGATATTTTGATGAACTTGAACGTAAAGGAGCACAGCAATTCATCTATTTCACTGATGAGGAAGATCTTGAATTGAAAATTACAGGAAATACTAAAGCAGTATTTATAGAAACCCCAACTAATCCATTAATGCAAGAAGTTGATATAGAGAAAGTTGCAAAAATTGCTAAAGAAAAAAATGCTTTATTAATAGTAGATAATACTTTATTAACTCCATTAAGACAGAAACCATTAACTATGGGTGCTGATATTGTTGTTCACTCAGCTACAAAATATTTAACAGGACACAATGATATTTTAGCTGGAGCTGTAATTACTAATGATGAACAAATTGGAGAAAGATTAGCATGGATTTCTAATACAACAGGAGCTGTATTGTCGTCATTTGATAGTTGGTTATTTATTAGAAGTTTAAAAACTTTACCATTACGTTTTAATCAACAAGAGAAAAATGCTATGAAATTAGCAGAAGAGTTAGAAAAAAATCCAAATGTTAAGGAAGTACTATATCCGAAAAAAGGAGCTATGCTTAGTTTTAAACTTCACGACGCTTCTAAGATTGATGCATTTCTACGTTCATTAAAGGTTGCAACATTCGCAGAAAGTTTAGGAGGAGTAGAAACATTAGTTACTTATCCTACGACTCAAACTCATTTTGATATTCCAGAAGAATTACGACTTTCTTATGGATTAACACCAGATTTATTGAGAATATCTGTAGGTATTGAAGATATTGAAGATTTATTAGAAGATTTCACACAAGCTTTAGAAGTATAGAGGACAGAAATAATGAGTAGAGTAGAAGAATTTGTAAATAAGTATTACGTTGAAAGAAGAAATACGAATAGTTTAAAATGGGATGCTTTAGAAGAGCGATTCGGAGATAAAGATTTACTTGCTATGTGGGTAGCTGATATGGAATTTAAAACTCCAGATAGTATAAGAGAAGTGCTGATTGAACGTGTAAATCATGGAGTTTTCGGTTATACTAAGTTACCTGAAAGTTATTATGATGAATATAAAAAATGGCAAAAACAAAAGTATGATGTCAATGTTGATAAGCAATGGATAAGATTTGCTCCTGGTATTGTCCAAGCAATTTTATGGGTAATTCATGCGTATACGGAAAAAGAAGATTCAGTTATAATTATGCCACCTGTATATTATCCATTTGCTAATTCTATTAGAAATAGTGGAAGAAAACTAGTTGAATCGCCGCTACTTGAGGAAAATGGTGAATTTAAAATAGATTTTGATACATTTGAAAAAGAGATTCGTGATAACAATGTAAAATTATATATTCACTGTTCACCTCATAATCCGGTAGGTAGAGTCTGGACGTTAGAAGAACAAAAACGTGTTTTTGAAATTTGTGAGAAGTATGATGTACTTGTATTATCTGACGAGATTCATCAAGATTTTACATATAATAATCACAAGCAAATTTCTGCATTAGCACTGGAAGATGGAAAATATAATCATCGTCTTATTGTCGCTAATTCAGGATCGAAAACATTTAACCTTGCTTCATTGGTTCATGCAACTTTATTAATTCCTGACGAAAAAGTAAGAATGGTTTTTGATAAATATAAAAAAGAAAACTTAGAAGCGGAACCTAGCTTACTAGGGCAAATTGCTCTAGAGGCTGGTTATAGAGAAGGGCATGAATGGCTTGAAGGTTTAAAAGAAACAGTATTATATAATTATACTTTACTACATGACACTCTTAAAGAAAAAGTTCCAGCAATTAAGGTATATCCATTAGAAGGAACGTATTTAGTATTTGTTAATTTAGAAAAAGTACTAGATGGAAAAACAACAAAACAATTCATACAAGACGAATGTGGTCTAGCGATTGATTTTGGTCATTGGTTTGGTAAAGGTTATAATAAATATATTAGAATAAATCTAGCAACTAGCCCGGATAATGTAAAAGAGGCTATTGATAGAATAATTAACAATTTTAATAAATAGAATTACGCAAGAAGGAAGAACTTAGAAAATATTTCTAGGTTCTTCCTTTAATTAGTAATAAAAAAACTACTCAGAAGCCTGAGTAGTTAATAAAATTATTTAGCTAGGTTTGATTTATATCTAGCAGCTGCGTTTTTGTGGATTAAGTTAGTTTTAGCAGCTTTATCGATTTTTTTGTAAGCAAGGTTTACTAACTCTGCAGCGTTAGCAGCACCTTCAGATTTAGCTACTTTAGCTTTTTTAATAGCTGTACGCATTTCAGATTTTTTAGCTGTGTTAGCAGCATTAGTTTTAGCATCTTTTCTTACGCTTAATACTGATGATTTAATGTTTGGCATTCGATTCACCTCCTGATTATAGTTTTATTACTAAGAAATATTAATTAATATTCTTAATTACAATGAATTAAGTGTTGTTAGATACAACTACCTCATTTTAACATATTAAAATTGTAAATGCAGAATATTTTTATAAAAAATTTAGCATTACATTATTTTTTTATAATTTTTTTATATTTTTATTGACTAATGGATATAATATGTGTTAGTATAAATGACGTTGATATTTAATTTTACATAGGTAAGGTTATTTGTCTTCTGACTTTATTATAATAAAAGATGTTTGAGAAATCCATCTATAAAAAAAACTTGAAGTACTGATTTCTCTTAATCAGTACTTCTTTAATTTCTCTTAAACAAGACAAGGAGATATATAATGAGAAATAATACAGTTAAAGTATTGACTATTCAAGCATTAATAGCAGCTATATATGTTGTTTTAACAGTTGCTATCGCACCATTTTCATACGGTGCTATTCAATTACGTATTAGTGAATCACTATCTCAATTAGTGGTATTTAGTAAAAATATTGGTTCCCTATAACTTTAGGTGTAGCAATAGCAAATATTTTTAGTCCACTTGGTATAGTAGATGTGTTCTTTGGAACATTAGGGACAGGTTTAGCGTTAGCTATAAGTGTTTTTGTATTCAAATTTGTGAAAAATAGAATCGCTAGACACATCCTTAATATTGTTATTTACTTAGTGGTTTGTATGCCAATTATTGCATATGAAATTGCTATTTTTAGCGGTGAAAACTCTGCAAGAGTACCATTCGAATTTGAAGCGTTCACAGCAATTTATGGATCACTTTTATTATCACAAGTTGTTGTAATGGTAATCGGTATTGTTATTACAGAAGCCCTAAATAAAGCTATTGATCTTAAAAAAAGTATTTGAATAATATTCATAAAAAATCGTTAAGAAATTTTCTTAGCGATTTTTTTATTTTAGTATTGACCATTACGTTACGTGATAGTATATAATAGGTATATCACTGGTGAAATATATCAAGGATTTAGGAGCGAAGATGAGAATAAATGAAGTCGCAAAACTTACAGGAGTGAGTGCAAGAACATTGCAATATTATGATGAGATAGGATTATTGATTCCAGAAAAATTAAATAATGGGTATAGAGATTATACAGATGAGAATTTAGATAAACTTCAAAAGATTTTATTTTATAGATTTCTAAAGTTTAAGTTAAATGATATAAAAGAATTACTTGATGGAGATATTGATAGTTTAAAAATACTTGAACAGCAACGTGAATTAATTTTAAAAGAAAAAGAGAAGTTTGAAATAATTCTTCATAATATAGAAAAATCAATAAAAACATATAAAGGAGAACAAAAAATGACTATAGAAGAAAAATTTAATGGATTTAAAAAAGAGGACTTAAATAAGTATGAAGATCAAGCTATAGAAAAATATGGGAAAGGAACAATAGAAGAATCTAAAAAAAGACAGAGCGGTAAAGAAGATATCGTTGCTGAGAAATTTAATAGTGTTTTTCGTTCAATGGCTGAATACAGAAAAAATAATATAGATATAGAAGAAAAAGAAGTTCAATCGAAAGTCGAAGAATTATATAACTATATGAATAAGTATGCTTTTGATTGCAGTGTAGAAGTATTCTCATATATAGGAAAAGGATATTCTCAAAATCCAGAATTTAAAAATAATATAGATAAATTTGGAGAGGGGGTAGCTGAATATACTTCTAAAAGCCATAGATGCATATTGTGAAAGTAGATTAAATAAGTAGTTTATAGAAGAAATGGCTAATTTAGAATACTTTTAAAATATTTTAAAAAATGTACATTTGTAATGATGTGAGACAAAAAAGTTAAAAATAAATACC
>CAKMQF010000003.1 GCA_927911745.1 uncultured Gemella sp. | reverse complement strand
CCTGGCCCGTGATAGGGATCTTGCCCTAGAATCACCACCTTAACTTCTTCAAGCGGTGTTGTCAAGAGAGCCTGAAAACCTTTTCTTTGGGCGGATAAATAGTCCCTTGAGAATAGACCTGCTCCATAAACTGATTGATTTTCCCGAAATAACCCTCAGGTAATTGCTCCTTAATCAAAGCATGCCAAGACGAGTGTTCCATAGTCAACTCCTTCATTTTACTGCCTCTATTATAGCAAAAAGTGGCTATCTAAACCACTTTTTACAGTTTATCTAAACAATCCAGCAAGTCTTGGTAAGAATGGACTTCGTAGGTTGGCTGGGCTTGTGTGTGATTTTCGAGATGATGAGGGTTGTACCAGATAGTGTCAATCCCAGCATTATTACCACCTTGAATATCAGCAGTTAGAGAATCTCCAATCATCAGCGTCTTTTCTTTACTAAATCCAGCAATCTCTTGACCGATTTTTCATAAAAGAGAGCATCAGGCTTTTGTGTTTGCAACTGTTCTGAGATAAAAACTTGATTGAAATAAGGCGCCAGACCCGATTGAGCCAAACGCCCTGTCTGGATAGCAGTAATGCCATTTGTCGCAGCATACAAGTCATAATCACGCTCGATAAGGCTGTCTAAGAGTTGATGAGTGCCTGAAAAAGTTTGCCCCTGCTGGGCGAGGTAAAATTGGTACGCTGGGCTAGAAAACTACCGTCCTTTTCCTGTCCAAAATGAGCAAATAAACGAGAAAAGCGCGTGTTAACCAGCTCTTGTTTGCTGATTTTCTTTTGCTCCAAATCCTTCCAGAGAGCCTTGTTCATAGGAACGTAATAGTCTTTGTAGGCTTGGATATCCGCAACTCCTTCTTCTTTTAGAAGTTGCGTCAGAGCCACATCCTCAGCAGCATCAAAATCAAGCAAGGTGTGGTCGAGGTCGAAAAGTAGAAATTTGTAGGACAATTTGAGATTTTCCTTTCTAAAAAAGCATTTTGACTATTATAGCATAAAGTAAGAAAGCAAAGCCAATTTATTCCATCTATTTGATATACAATAATCACAACAAAATGATACAAGTATACTTACAAATCACTCTTCTAGCCTTTTGACAACCCAAATCTTTCAGAATAGAACAATCCTAACTATCGAATGCTCTCTTTTCATAAATATCCATGCAACTCTAGACCTAAAATTCCTATAAACTAAATGTTTTCGCACTATTCTAAGCCATTGATTGCCTTAAATTTTAATTTTTGAAAAATTCTAAAGCTAGAATAGTCCTATCACAATCAGTTTTGAATGATTAATAATTTAGAAACACTATAGCCTTACTCCTTTCTATTCTTTAGTTTGACACCTCATATTTTCTACAGCTTCAATAATTGCAGCATTGTCTGCCTTGCTATTTTCCCACTCTATCCAGAAATTTTTAGTTGCACTAATAGGTTTTAATTGTGGTGTTTTTAATCTAATTCGACTTGGCAATAATATTGCATCACCAACTGCTATTGCTTCTCCTACATCTAATAGAGGTAGTTGATCTAAAATACCTTTTAAAGCATCTGGAAGTAAATTTCTTATTACAGATTTATCTCTGTCATTCGATAGTCGTAGTACCAAAAAATTATTACATTGGCTTAAAATTGTTTTACTTACATCGGAAGGTCTCTGACTAATAACAACTAAAGATATTCCATATTTTCTACCTTCTTTTGCAATTCTCTCAAAATTTCCTAGTGCTTGTTTTTGAACACTATCAGCATCCTCTTGTATTGGAAGATATAAATGAGCTTCATCGCACAAAATAGCGAACGGAGTTCTTTTTTCTTCATTCATCCAAATTTGCACATCAAACAGTAATCTTGAAATGATTCCAGTAACTATAGGCAAAACATCGGAAGGCACTTCTGAAAAGTCAATAATTTTTATACCTTTTCTTTCGTCATCTGCACCAATCATCTTACACAATAACTTGGATAGCCAATCATAATTTAATGTATTATTATTTGGCTGAAACAAAAATCCATATCGTTTATCCGTAATCTTTGTCTCTAGTCTAGAAATAAAACGTGTTAACTTACCTTCCCAATCGCCTTTTACTGGTTGCCCTTTTGCACCAATCCCTTTTTGAGTATCATCTTTCTTCAATTCTACAATCAAGTCTTTAATATCAAAAGGGATCGGAGAATCGACTGTAAATGTACTTAAAACTTTAGTTTTATTTAATTTTCTCAAAGAATCTTCTTTCAAACTTCTTACATGAAATGTAAATCTAGAAGCTTGATTAGGAGCATTACTATCAGATCTGTCTAACACCATAGATAGCATTTCATCTCTATTTAATAACCAGTATGGCAAGAAAATATATTTTTCATCGTCATTTTCTAGATCTCCTGGTCCAGCAATTTTATAATAGTCAGCATATTTTCTCTCTGTATCACATAATGACTTATATTCACCATGCATATCAAGAACAATAATATTAGGATTATTAAGTTTGCTGGCTTCCTCTATCAAATTTGCAACACACCAACTTTTACCTGAACCTGTACTTCCCAAAATAGAGGCATGTCTTTGAAAAAATTTATCGCCGTCTAAAATTGCAGTAGCATTGTCATCAATTGCAAATTTTCCTATAAGCAATTGTTTATCCAAAGAAACATCATCACTAATAATATTCATAAATAATTTTAAGTTATTACCATTAATCGAATAACAATGATGTGTAATTTGTGGGAAAGTATCAATTCCTCTTTTGAAACAATTTTTAGTATCGCCGTCAACCGTTTTGTATGTCCCAATTAACGAAACTTGGATTACATCTGATGAAATGTAGGCTTCTTCTTCAAAGTTTTCATTATATTCATCAGTTAAATCTTCTAATTCCATCAATTCATTTGCTTTTCGTCTTACTTTATCTATAATACCAATCGTAAACTCAAAGGATCTTGTGGTTTGAATAGCAACAATACTACCAACATTTAATAATGATATTTTCTCATTATCTTCCACTTCAATTAAAACCTGATTAGTATCCACATATATAACAGAACCTATTGTATCATTTTCTTGAAATACTAACTTATCCATCAAAACACCTCCTTAATCAATTCAGCTATATCCCATATTTTTTTATCTTTAATTTCATATATTTGTTTTCAAAGTAAATTTTTGTTCCACAACTCTTATCATTTTTTTTCATCTCTTCTATAGCTATAGTATTTGGCGAATTATCAACAATTTTTTTCGCATTACCATATAAGGTTCTAGTTACAATTAGTTTAGGTTTAGAAATATTTTCTGGTTTATTTAAATGAGTTTCCAAATGGTTATCATTAAAACCATATCCAATAAAAATTAACCTTTTTGCATTATCCATCTCCTGCCCCATTTTTCTAATATGATAATCAAAAGGCTCTTCATATCCTTTTTCATATTTATTAGAACCTGGGGTAATTATGCAAGGAGTACCACAATTTACATGATTTATCTTATTAAGTTTTCCATCGATGAGTTTCCAATTAATTGATCCATGTGGTTTATATATTTTTATATGTGTCTTGTAATGATTCATAGGTTTCTTACCTATTTTTATCCCTTTAAGCATTTCTTTTTCAGCGTTTTCAGGTGAATATTTAGAGATGATTTTCCCATAGTATGAATCTGAATATACCAATCCTTTGATTTCACAAGCATACTCTATTAACAAATCATAATTAGTTGTTATTACAACCAAATTATACAAATCAACATTAAAGCATGATAAATACTCAGAAAATTTTAATGTTCTACTTTTTTCTATAATTTCTTTAAAAATAAATATATCTTCACTGGAAATAAGTTCATATGCACTTTCAATAATTGCTTTTTCAATGTTATTTGTCGCTTTATTTTGTTGTAGTGTCGATTCTAAATCTATTCCATTATTTAAGGTTTCCTCTATGTTTCTCCAACACTCCATATCTTCGTTACTTAGCTTATTAGGAACATCTTCCATCAGCTTTTCAGATAGTGCTTTCATTCCTGAAATACCTTCAGCACAAGATAGTCCAGAACCTACTATTGTTACAGTTCCTTGGTCAAAGAAACTTTGGATGTTTTTCTTTAGATTATCCATATCTATATCCATCTTCTTACTCCTTTAAGTAAAATATATCACTCCACTCTATTCCTCCTTAGACTATTCCATACATCATATATTTCATTAATTTCAGATTTATCGAACCCTGATAATGGTTGAATTAAATTATCCACCCATTTTACAATTTCTGTGAACTCATGATTTTCTCTAAGTTTTTCATCTATTTTTTTTGAGATTTCAATATAATCTAAACCATTATTAATTTTAGGTAATCTAATATTTTTTTAAATCACCTGGCAGTATTTCTAAAGCTCCCCCACCAAAAACTCTTCCTTCTAGTTCAAAAGATAGAAGTGATACTGATGAATAAAATAATACCAATGCTTTTGCAACATCAATTCCTTCATTAAATCTGATTCTGTGAAAAGTATCTGTACTCGTAGCTTTAATTTCATTTTTGACTATCTTCGGAAAATTCCCCATCCTTCTAAGTAAAAATGCATCTGGAGTCCATATAGATGGAACTTCGTACCATTTATCCCTTAAACCTAATTTATATCCTTTATGTTCGTCTCTACTTTCTACTTCCTTTATATATTTTTGGGCACCTCTATTTAATTTCTTATTATTGAAATCTAATAGCCAAACTTTTCTACCATTTAAACTATTATTCGAAATATCATTTTCTGTATAAAACAATCCAACGACATCTAAACTTCTCCCTACCAAAGGAACTTTATAATCATCTAGGCTATACTTATTAACCGTCTCATTATTCACAACAAAGACTTTATTATTTCCAGTAGTAATACCTACTTCAATGGTACTAATATCTTTGATTGAGGTAGTCTCATTAATAAATTTATCTTCATAGAATTTCATAAAGTTTTTTCTTAACAAAAATTTTCTCCATTTGTCACTATTGTCAAAATCATAATATTCAAATGGAATAGAATAGATTTTATTAGATAATTGAGACATATCTTTTACACTAATATTCCTTATTAATGTTTTTTTTACTTTCCATATCTCTTTTTATTCCAAAAATAAGTACAACATCCTGTTGTATTCCAGAAAACACAATGTTATCAAAACAAATAATAGTTACTTCTTTTAGTTCCTTGAAAATAAACTTTCTAAGCTCCTTAGCATAAGACACTTGCAAAAGATCCGTTGGCAGAACAAATGCAAATTTCCCACCCAAACTTAATAATTCAATGCTTGCTACTGTAAAAGCAACCCATGAATTTATCAATTTATTAGGTTTCATGCCATTGCGTTTTAATATATCACTTTGATAATTTCTCTGTTCTTCTGATAAAAATTGATATCTAATATACGGAGGATTTCCTATTACAGCATCATATTTGATTCCTATATCTTTTATCTCTTCGTAAAAATTATAAAAATCATCATTTATAACCTTTGTATTATCAATAGCTTTAATTTTTTCACATTCCAAAGGATCGATTTCAACCGCTATAACATTTGCTTTATCAGCAAGTTCAACTATCTGTTTTACAAATCTACCATCTCCCGCGGATGGTTCTAATACATTAAAAATTTGTTGTTTATCCGTAATCCAGCTTGTAAGGAAATTAACAATTTCAAAAGGTGTATAGAAAACGCCGTTTAATTTTTCTTCTGTTTGCTTACTTTTAACATTCATTATTTTCTTGCACCTTTAATTCTATTAATTCGTCTATTTGAGTATTTATTTTTGATATTATATTTTCTTTAATTCTTAAATTAAGTTCTTTTTTCCTTGAATCAGTCTCATTTTCTATATCTTCGTTTGTAGTATTAATACTCTTTACCAATTCAGTAATTCTATCAAAAGCTTTATATTCATATTCATTTTCAAAATCAATTGGTAGAAGCGGTATATCCTTGTACATATTTGTTCCGTGAGTGTAAAAACCTCCTTCAAAATCACTGCCAATAGTTTTAAAAATTTCATCTGTAAACCAGTGACTAAGCCAAGCTTGAATATATTCCAAGTTGTATTTCGAATTCTCTTTCAAATACAATCCTATATAACCTGCTGTACCTCCTGATGAATATGCAATATTATTCCTATCTATATTAAAGTTTGGCTCTTTAGAAAGCACTCCAACAATTATTTTTTCTTTATCAACTTCTCGTAAGGCTTGAGAGCGACCATACTGATACCATTCAAAATCACCTTCATTTCCTCTTACATCTCGCTTACCTCCTAAACTTTTAGGAAATAATTTATCTTTAAAATAGTGCAGATATCTCCATGTATTTGGATAATTTTCTTTCATCTCTTTTTCATGTATGATTTTTCCATTAATATATGGGAAAATCACATAGTTTGTTGATTTTAGATTTTGGTATGACTTATTTTCCCCATCACTTTTACTTGGCAAATAATATTCTCTCAATAGTTCTATCTCTGCTTTAAATTCCTGTCCATCTTTTATAAATGTGACTACACCATTTTCATTTGAAACTATCGTATTTTTGGGTATTTTATAAACATCATTTTTGCTAGTTTGTATACCGTTAGTAGGTATTATTTCTTCCTCAATACAAGGAAATTTTTCTTTTGCATATTCATACTTATTAAGAATTGTACTATCATCTGTTAAAAACCAATGTGAAATATCTAATTTTGAAACATCAAAAATTAATCCTTTTTTGTTGTTATAAATATCTTCTGGCGATGAAACTTTCGTATATTCAAAAGAATTTCCATAATTTTTTTCTAATTTTAAAACACACACATAGTTAATAACACCTTTAAACAATTGTTTACTTCCAAAATCAAAAATTTTAGATATACACTTCTCCTTTAAAAGAAAATCTCTTAATTTCAATGCAGATGCAACATTAAAAAAATTTGTTTGGAACTATAAGTACACCTTGTCCATCTTCATTCAATAGGTTTACTATTCTCTCGATGAACAAAAAAATATTTATCATACTGTTTATATGCACTTTCATATTTCACTTCATATGCTGATATCTCTTCTTTTGGAGTTGAATTAATAATATCTTCTTTCTTCAAATATGGAGGATTACCAATAATAATATCAAACTGCATCTGCCTTTCATCTTCACTTCTCATGGGCATAATCTCATACAAATCATCTTTATTTACAGATACTATATCTATATCAGCATCACTGACTAGCGAATTCGCACATACAATTGTTTTAGTAAGTGAGGGCAATATTGGTGAAATATCCTCTATTCGTTCCCTATCTTCATTGGATAATAATCTTAATAATAGAGAGAAACGTGTAAGTTGAACTGCTTGATTATTTATATCAAATCCTAATAACACCTTTTCTATCAACGATCGTTTAACAGCAAACGGCACCACTTTTTCATCAATAAATTCGCTATTTTTATCCGCATATAAATCTACTAAATGTCTTTCCAGAAAATTATAAATCTCAATCAAAAAAATCCCAGATCCAACAGCGATATCAATTATTCTTAATTCCAGTATTTCTTCAACCGATTTTCCAATAATTTTATCAGATAAAGCCTGTTTCACCATTGATACCGCTATTTCATCAGGTGTAGATATTACAGATTTAATTTTTGCACTTTTTGTTTTCTCTAATGTCGCTATTCCATCATTAATTACAATTTCCTGTTGCAAAAAATTTTCATATATTTTGCTTAAAATCGATAAATCAATTACAGAAAAATCATAAGACACATTAGGAAAATATAAATTCTCTACTATACTACTCAAAACATTTTCGCTCAGATCTGTGATTATACTAGAGTTTCTAAATAATTCCGAATTATATTTTTTATCTAATGTTTTGAAATAATCTTTATAGCTTCTATGACTTAATATTTCATTTTTTAAGCTATAATGATTTTCAAATCTATTATCTTCTGCAAATCTCAAAAAACACTAATTGATTCAAAAAATGTCTGTATACATTCATTAACATTCCCATATGAATTTATATTGCATCCAGAACTTAATAAATCATTTGCAATCAAAACTCGCCAACCATTCAACTGATCTAGAAAAACTTTATCTAAAGACATTTTAGTTGCATCTTCTGGTCGTACAGACTCTATCCATTTATTAAATGTCCCGTTAAAAAGACTCTCTCTTGAGAGTAAGCTATATATTTCTTCAAATTTTTCTTCATACTCAGAATAATGATAAAGTTTATATCTATACTTACTAGCAGCATCAGATTCTCTGGGCATTTCATAAGTTAAATATATTGCTAAATATTCAAAATTTGTAAGTAACGAAATATCATGTCCAGCATTCCATCCGTATCTTCTAGCTTGTAAAGCTGGAGCTTCTTCTAAAATGATATCAACACTAACTTTTTTTGCTTCGACATAGAATTTGCTCATTCCATTCATTCTAATTGTATAGTCTGGTCTATCTTTACTGTTGACTGTAGAATATTCTTCTGCTACAACTTCTCGTTCCTTAAATGATAATCCATCGGGATTAGAAATATCCCAACCCAATAACCTTAAAAAAACATCTATATATTGTTGCCTAGTCATCTGCTCATTAAAATTATTTTTTTGATTTTTATAGTATGGCAAATTTTCAGAAAAAACATTCACAAGTCTATTTAACTTCTGCTTTTTCATTTCTAAATTCATATTATTCCTCCACGCATTCGACAATTTCCGAAATATCACACTCTAAGACATTGCATATCCTTAGCAATACATCAGTAGTGACATTTTCGCCATTTTTTTATTTTGTAGAATGTACTTTTACTTACTTTGGCTTTTTCCATAAGCTCAATATTTTTCATTTCTATATCTATTAATTTCTTAAATAATTTTTTATAGCTTAATTTTGACATGAATATCCTCCAGTCTTATCCATCTTAACATCATATCGTTTCTATTATAGCACAATAATAGAACTTTTAGTAGTATTATATTCTTTTTTCTCGAACTAATTTTACAAAAAAATAATCGGTACAGTCCGAAGATCACACCGACATATTCTATCTCTCAGTTTTCTTTAAAGATTCTTTCTTCTCAATAAGTTTTGCTTTTTCTTTAGCCTTATATTTCTTAATCGCTCCAAGTACAGATTCTTTCTTCTTGTTCTTTCATTTGTTCCTTTGACTTTAACAGTTTTGAAGAAAGTATCCTGACGTTGCTATGCTCCTTACCGTTATCATCAATGGAAGTTATGATTTGTCCAAAGAGCTTAACAAAATCCCCCTGCTTAAAGTCCTTCGGAATATCACTCTTTTCTCCATAAGCGGAGCAATTATGATATACCTTATTTCCCTCATCATCTTTGGATACAACGGAGAAATTTGCTACCTTAAAGGCTTCACCGTTCTTATTTTCTCTTTCAACTACATCGACTTCTCCAACGATATTTCCTACAATATTTATAAGGTTATTCTTTTCTTCCTGAACATAAGGCATGTCTTTTATCTGTCCCTGTTCCCTTAAATCCTCAATCATATAATCAAATTCCTCATGTAGTGAATTAACGGTGTCATTGTCCATAAAAGCATCATAGAGCTTATCCAAAGCACTTTTCATCGTTGATACCTTTTTCCATGCTTATAATCGCCTTTACAAAATCCTTATGATTATCATTTACCATATCTTCAATCTGATTTCTCATTGTTTTGTAATCCATATTTTTATCTCCTTATATTATATTTAGTGCAGTTAGTTACTGCCAAAGCCTAAGTGGACTTGAAATACTATATCTGGAGGTACTCCTATTTGAAACAAGAAGTATTTTAGATAAAACTATTGACTTTTCTTATAGTTTGTCTTTCATATTGCTAGTCATTATGAGAATTTTTTATCTTGTAATCCATGTACAAGATTTAAAGTCACAAATTTCTATAACTTATCCTTTAATTTCTCAACAAAGAGATAGGCTGCTGGGCAGGTCAAGGTATTCTTAATTGTCAAATGGTTGATTTGATGGATTTTTTTACGGTCTGTATGGGGAAATTCACGACAGGCCTTTGGACGAACGTCATAAATAGAACAGAGGTTATCTCCTCCTAAAAATGGGCAGGGCATGGATTTGAAAACCTTATCCCCATCTTCATCTACCTGCAGAAACTCCGCTTCAAAAGCTGGTAATTTCATCTAAAATACTTGGCGATTCGTGTAATATCCGCTTCTTTAAAGTCAGGCCCCAATGTCTTACAACAGTTAGCACAAGCAGTACAATCAATCTCAGCAAAAACTTCTTGGTGAATCTGCTGGGCTATTTTATCCAAATTCTTAGGTGTTTTTTTCTTTAAATTGGCTAAAACTTTACGGTGCTCCTTCTGCTTTTGCAAGGCTAGCTGATGGTAATACTCAATATCAATTTCTTTAGACATAATTTCTTTCTAACTCACGTATTTTTGTCTATTATACCATAAACACTGCCCCTTTTTTGCCCCCTGAACAGAAAAAAAGCCCTTCGGATAAAATCCGAGGGGCTTCAAACGTTGTTAAACAACGGCCGAACTTTTAAATTTCAAGGTTCGGAATAAAATCGTTCACTGAACTATTTTATTTTTTCAAGTTGTAGAATGATTTCAATCCACGGTATTCAGCTACTTCACCAAGTTGGTCTTCGATACGAAGTAATTGGTTGTATTTAAGCGATACGGTCTGTACGTGAAAGTGAACCAGTCTTGATTTGTCCTGCGTTAGTTGCAACTGCGATGTCAGCGATTGTTGAATCTTCAGTTTCACCTGAACGGTGTGATACAACGGCAGTGTAACCAGCTTCTTTAGCCATTTCGATAG
>CAKMQF010000002.1 GCA_927911745.1 uncultured Gemella sp. | reverse complement strand
ATATTATCTATTAAAGATAAAATATATAGATAATTATGAAATATAATGCTTTCATTTCCTTCTAATATCTCCTAAACCTTGACTTATTTTCTTTTATATAGTAATATTCATATAGATTATAAAACAAGGAGTCATTTTTTATGAGAAAATATTTTGGAACTGACGGTATTCGTGGTATCGCAGGAGAATCACTAACAGCCGATTTGAGTTTTAAAGTAGGTAAAGCTCTAGGGAAATTACTTACTGAAAAAAAAGATCATCCAAAAGTAGTAATTGGTAGAGATACTAGAATTTCATGTGACATGATTGAGCACGCACTTACAGCTGGGCTTACTAGTACAGGTGTCAATGTAATGACAGTTGGTACTATACCTACTCCTGCAATTGCATATTTAACAAAGACAATTGAAACTGACAGTGGAATTATGATTTCTGCTTCACACAACCCTTATCAAGATAATGGGATTAAGATTTTTGGTCCTGATGGATTCAAGCTTACCGATGAACAAGAATTAGAAATTGAATCGTTGATTGATAATTCTGAACAAATTAAAAACGCTAGTTTCGAAAAAATTGGAAAAGTATACGGTGGCAATGAATTAACTCAAAAATATATTCAACATATTAAACAATCTATCACTGGAGACTTATCTGATGTTAAAATCGCATTAGATTGTGCCAATGGAGCAACAACAGGTGTTGCACCATTCATTTTTGGAGATTTAGAAGCAGATATAGAAACTATTGGTTGCCAACCAAACGGTGTCAATATTAACGATAACGTGGGTTCTACAAAAATTGAGACAATTTCTGAATTTGTAAAAGAAAATAACGTTGATGTAGGATTTGCCTTTGATGGAGATGGTGACAGAGTTTTAGCAGTTGATGCTAAAGGAAATATTATTGATGGCGATAAAATCATGTTTATTCTTGCAAAACACCTTAAAGAACAAGGTGAACTAAAAGATAATATGGTTGTTTCTACAGTAATGAGTAATATCGGTTTCTATAAAGCTATAGAAGAAAACGAATTACAATCTGTTAAAACTGCAGTGGGAGATCGCTATGTAGTTGAAGAAATGAGAAAAAATGATTACTCACTTGGCGGTGAGCAATCAGGACATATAGTTCTAATGAACTACGCTACAACTGGTGATGGAATTCTTACGGCTGTTAAACTTGCTAACATTATTAAAACATCTGGAAAGTCTCTAGAAGAATTAGCTTCGGAAGTTAATATCTATCCACAAAAATTAGTAAATATTAAAGTGGTGGATAAGAAAGCTGCTATGGAAGATTCAGACATTCTAGCTGAATGTGAAAAAGTAGAAAAAGAATTAGAGGGTAATGGACGTATCTTATTACGTGCATCTGGAACAGAAAACCTAATTCGAGTAATGGTGGAAGCAAGTAGCGATGAGCTAACTGATAAATATTGTGAACAAGTTGCTAAAATTGTTCGTGAAAAATTTGAAGTAAAATAAAAAAGATAAAGAAGTTAGAATTTAAAAACTAACTTCTTTTTATTTTTTGTATTCTCAAGGTATACAATTGTATAAATAATCTTATCATAAAGACAAATTTAAAGCCTAAAAATGAGATTTTTATATTAAACTCATATTATAAACATTTTTTTTATATTTCTGTTTACTTTTTCTATAATCGTATACTTAATATTACATTAATTTTTTTTTATGAGCAATTAGCGTAGTTAAAATGTATATATCTAAACAAGATATTTACATCTTTACAGTAAATAGAAATTTAATAATTTTTACTGTAATAATAGCATTGATTGTAGTTAAACTACAAATTTATTAGTATATTATTATCAAAATTTTAATCTTTTTATATAAATCGAGTTTCATTAATATTTTACCAAAAAAATTTTTCAATATTTCAAAAAAAATTTTATTTTCCTCTTGTTTTTTGTATATACTTCTGTTATACTTATAAATGAAGTAATTAATATATTACTTCATATGTTCTTTTATTATAAGTCTCCCTAGCTTATAATAAAGACTTTTCATATTTACTCCCTTATTTCTACCTTACAATATTTTTTGTAAGGTAGGTTTTTTTATTTTCTGAAAAACTTTCACTTTTAAACTAAATATTATTATTTTTCTGTATATATTTAGCTGTATACATGTTTTTTTTCTGAATACCACAAAATTCACTTGACTTATTTTCTTTCCTAAGGTAAACTTTAATGTATACAGAAAAATATGAAGAGAAGGGACAAGTATGATAAAGATAGAAAATTTAACTGTAACATATAACCAAGCCCCTGCCCTTTCTAATATTAATTTAGAAATTACAGGACCTGGTATTACAGGTATCATAGGGCCTAACGGTGCTGGTAAATCTACCTTAATAAAAGCCGTTCTACATATAATACCTTCAATAGGTAAGACAATAATTGATGATAAAGTTTCAAAAGAAAATCTTGACAATGTCGCTTATGTTGAACAAAAAATCAATATAGATTATAACTTTCCAATAAAA
>CAKMQF010000001.1 GCA_927911745.1 uncultured Gemella sp. | reverse complement strand
ATTGATAAAAAACAAGAATTTATCGTAATGACTAAATGTTTATCAATAATGATAAAAAACAGAAATTTTATTGTAATGGATAAAATATTTATCAATGATGATAAAAACAAAAATTTATCGTAATGACTAAATATTTATCAATAATGATAAAAAGAAGAATTTATTGTAATGACTAAAAATTTATCAATGATGATAAAAAGAAGAATTTATTGTAATGACTAAATATTTATCAATAATGATAAAAACAAGAATTTATCGTAATGACTAAATGTTTATCAATAATGATAAAAACAGAAATTTATTGTAATGGATAAAAATTTATTAATGATGATAAAAAGAGAAATTTATTGTAATGGATAAAAATTTATCAATAATGATAAAAGAACCTTGTAGATCTTTCTACAGGGTTTTTATTATGCTAAAGAGAGGAGAAAGTAATGCCGAGAAAACCTAAGAGACCATGCTCATATCCAAACTGTCCAAGGTTGACAGATAAACAGTTTTGTGATGAACATGAAAGACTGGAAAATAAAAGATATGAGATGCAAGATAGAAATCCTGAAACAAGGAAAAGATACGGATCAACGTGGAGAAAAGTTCGAGCTAGTTATGTTAGAGAACATCCTTATTGTGAACTATGTTTTTCAGATGGATTGATGAGAGAAGTACAAGAGGTTCATCATAAGCTACCTTTATCTAAAGGTGGAACACATAGTAAGAGTAATTTAATATCTCTTTGTAAAAGTTGTCACGCTAAAATTCATGCGAGCGATGGAAGTCGCTGGAGAAAAAAAGTTAGACAAAAATAATTTTTGAGAAAAATTTTCTGGAAGGGGGATTGAAAATCTCTGAAAAGAAAATGAAAATATAACGGGTGTGGGCAAAGATGCACAAAAAAGTGCGAATTCAAAAGGGTAATAGGGAAAAGCTTGAGATAAGCGAGTTTAGTAAAAAATAAAATGAGGGAAGGAGACACTTTGAATGCCGACTAAATCGAATAATATTGGCGGACGTGGTGGCAAAAGAATAGGTGCAGGTCGAAAGAAAAAATCAGTCGTAGAAAAAGCACTAAATGGAAATCCTGGAGGAAGAACACTAGAAGTATTAGATATTCCTGATCTTGAAGGTGTAAAAATGCCTGAACCACATGAAGTATTATCATCAACACAAAAAGATGGTAGTGTATTACAAGCTAAAGAAATTTATGAAGAAACGTGGAAATGGTTGGATAGCCTAAGTATGGGAAATCATGTTCCAAAGCCACTCATTGAAAGATATGCTATGAGTAGTGCAAGATGGTTACAGTGTGAAGATATGACTAGTAAGCTAGGATTTTTATCTAAACACCCAACTACTGGAAAACCAATTCCATCACCATTTATAAATATAGGAATAAATTATATGAATCAAGCTGTAAGGCTATGGAATGAAATATATCAAATCGTAAAAGAGAATTGTAAAACTGAATTTGATGGAGTAGTACCTCAAAATGATTTGATGGAAAAACTACTAAATTCAAGAAAGAATTTATAAGAATGGAGATTAAAAATGATAGAAAAAGTAAACCCAAAACATCCAGATAAAATTGCGGATAGAATCGCTGGAGCAATTGTAGATTTGGCATACAAACTGGAAAAAGAACCTAAGGTAGCTGTAGAAGTGTTGATAGGTCATGGAAAATGTCATGTCATAATAGAAACATCAGTTGATTTTGAGAAAAAAAGTATTCATAGAATAATTAGAAGAATAGCGGGAGTAGTTCATCCTGATGTAAATATTGTATCGCAAGATAAAAAACTAAATAAAAATCAAAATGACAAAATACGATGCGGAGATAATGGTATATTCAAAGGTATGCCTATTACAAAAGAACAAAAAGAATTCTCAAGAATAGCTAGAAATATTTATTCACAGTATCCTTATGATGGGAAATACATACTTGATGGAGATAAGTTGATAATTTGTCAAAGTAATGTGAAAACAAAAACACTAAAAAAAATTGTATCCAAATGCTAAAATCAACCCTTTAGGAAATTGGACTGGAGGAACGGATGTTGATACAGGAGCTACTAATAGAAAACTTGGTAGCGATATGGCTGATTCTGTGACAGGTGGAGGTCTTCACGGTAAAGATTTAAGTAAAGCTGATGTATCGGTAAATATATATGCGTTCTTAAGAGCACAACAACTTCAAAGTCCTGTAGAATTTAGCTGTGCAATTGGAGATGAAAATATAGGTGATATGCCTTATGAAGAAATTGTTAGAATTGCAAAAGAATACATAGATTCCGTAGGTGGATTTGAAAAATTTGCTGAGTGGGGTCTTTTTTAATGAGGTGTAGAGATGAAGAATAAACTATTAGAATATGAATTAAGAAATGTTGATGAATTAATACCATATATTAATAATGCAAGGACACACACGGATGAGCAAATATCAAAAGTGATGGCTTCAATAAAGGAATTCGGATTCTTAAATCCTATATTAATTTCAGAAGAAAATGTAATAACTGCAGGACATTGTAGATTAATGGCTGCAAAGAAACTGGGAATGGATAAAGTACCTTGTATAAAGGAAAACTACCTAACCCCTGCACAAAGAAAAGCATACGTTATTGCGGATAACCAACTCGCACTTGGAGGAGGTTGGAATGAAGAACTTCTAGCTATCGAATTATCAGATTTACAGGGTGCTGATTTTGATCTTGACGTACTTGGATTCGATGAAAAAGAATTATCAAAAATATTTGATGAAGGTCTTGAAGGAGAAGAAGATAATTTTGATATAGAAGCAGAGTTGAAAAAGCCATGCATAACAAAAGAAGGAGATATATGGCATATAGGTAGGCACAAAGTAATATGTGGAGATTCTACTAAAGAAGAAACGTATTTAAAACTATTAGGAGAAACTAAAGTAAATTTAGTATGTACTGATCCACCTTATTTAGTAAATCTTGAGAGTGCTTCTGGAAAAATTAAAAATGATGATTTTAAATGATTAAAGAAGGATATGAGTTTTTTACTTCTAGCATTTAGTAATTGTAAAAACTCAATGGCTAAAGATGCATCCATTTATGTCTTTTATGCAACCATGAAAGCACGTATATTTTATGATGCATATGAAGACGCTGGATTTAAAGTTGGTGCAGGTTTAATATGGAAAAAACCAAGGGCTCCACTTATGAGAACGGATTGGAAATTCAACATGGAGCCTATTATTTGGGGTTGGAGAAAAGATGGAAAACATATATGGTACGGAGATCAAAAACAAAAAGCAGTGTTTGAATTTGATAGTATTAATAATTCAAAAGCAGATGGACATGGGCATCCATCAAGTAAACCTGTTCCGTTGATTGTATATTTAATAAAGCAATGTACACAAACTAATGGATTAGTACTAGATGCATTTTTAGGATCGGCATCTACTTTAATAGCTTGCGAACAGAGTGGAAGAGTGTGCTATGGAATAGAATTGGAAGCTAAATTTGTTGATGTTGCTGTGAAAAGATATATTGAATTAACTGGAACTTCTGATGACATATATGTAGAAAGAAACGGAGAAAAGATTCCATATGCTGAGGTGAAAATAGATGAGTCAATTAACAGTCGGTAGTCTATTTTCAGGATCTGGAGGTTTTGAATTAGGTGCTACGATTCTAGGGATGAAAGCAGTTTGGGCGAGTGAAGTAGAGCCATTTCCAATTCTTGTGACAAAGAAGAATTTTCCTAACTTAGTTCATTTAGGAGATATTAATAATATTAACGGTGGTAACATAAATCCAGTTGATATTATAACGTTTGGTAGTCCATGCCAAGATTTATCAATTGCAGGACAAAGGGATGGACTAAGTGGAAGTAAATCAAATTTATTTTATGAAGCAATAAGAGTCATTAAGGAAATGAGGGAGAATACAAATGAAAAATATCCAAGAATTATCATATGGGAAAATGTCTGTGGAGCGTTCTCAAGTTCAAAAGGAGAAGACTTTAGACAAGTACTTGAACAAATCTCAAAAATCAAATATGAAAACATATCAATTCCTAAACCTTCAAAATGGAAAAATGCAGGATGTGTTATGGGAGGAACATTTAGTATTGCATGGAGAGTCTTGGACGCACAATATTTCGGAGTTCCCCAAAGACGTAAGAGAATCTTTCTTGTCGCAGATTTTACAGGAGAAGGTGCAAGAGAAATATTATTTAACGAAGAAAGCCTGCCAAGGTATTTTGAATCGTGCTCAGATAAGAAACAAGAAGTTACCGGAGTTATTGGAGAATGCACTGAAATATCAAAGTACTGTTTAATGGATCAAGGAGGAGAAAGGTTAGATGTAACATTAAATAAAACAGGAACTCTAAGAGCCCAAAGTAACCATCCACCACTTGTTTTTGAAAATCATGGACAAGATAGTAGATTTAAAGGTCCACTAGATATTACACCAACTTTATCAAGTAGTTTAGGAACAGGCGGAAATAATCAACCTTTTGTAGTTGAAAATATCGCAAATTATGATGTGAGATTTACCAGTTTAAATACTAAGAATAGTAGATACAAAGTGTATGAAACAGCTACATCAAGAACTTTGGATACAGGAGGAAATAATCCAAATGCAAATCAAGGTGGGGTAGCAATAGTTTCTATATATTCAACTAGCAAAAATTATCATCATACAAAAGCTATAAAGGACAAGGTATCAACATTAGTCGCAACTGATTATAAAGATCCTCCTATTATAAATGATAAATATTCTGTTCGAAGAATTACTCCTCTTGAATGTAGTAGATTGCAAGGTTTCCCAGATTATTGGTGTGAAAGGTTAGAGCTACTCAATCCTACAGATAAAGATCTAAATTTTTGGAGAGAAGTATTCGAAACAAATAGAAAGATAAAAAATGGAAAAAAACAAAAAAACTGATAATAATATAAGAACATGGTTAAAAAATCCTTATTCGGATGCAGCGCAATATAAGATGTGGGGGAACGGAGTAGCTCTACCATGCGTATTATATATTTTTAGTGGAGTGAAGAAATACTTAGAAAATAGCGAATAATACTTGATAAATATGATGTTTAGAGTGATATATATAGTATAAAAACAAAGGAGATTAAGTATATGAAAACAAGATTTGAAAAAGATTATGAAGAAGCAAAACATGGTAATGGAATAGAAATTCTATCAAGTAGAAAAACTCAATTAGAAGTTCTAAGAAGACAATTTAAATCTTGTAGAAATGCTTTTAAACGAGATTGTTTGAAACAGGAAATAATAAGACTCGAAGAAGAATATAAAATAATTGATGAATTATTTTAAAATAAGACTTGCTATTTAAAGCATTTAGAGTGATATATAGTGTAAGGAATTCTAAGGAGGATTTAAAATGTTAAATGTAACAGAAAGATTAGAAGCAAAAGAACAAGCCTTACATCAAGTAGACAGAACCAAAAAGTATATAAGTGGAGCTAGAAAATTTTTAGGAGAAGGGAAGATAGGACTTGCTATTGAACGTTATGATATTGCAGAAGATGCTCTAGAATCTGCAAATTACTATCGTGAACTACTATGGAAACTTTCAAATGATGATCCAACTCAAGAAGAATTTGAAGCGATTTGTGTAGTAGAGTCAATGAAAATAGTTTTATATAAATTAGCAAAAGATCTATCAGGTAAATAATTATGGATGATTTAAAAAGAAAAATTATAAGATTAAAGGAGAAGTTTCCCAAAAACACAAGGCTTAAACTAATTTCAATGGATGATATTCAAGCACCTCCAAGTGGGACTTTTGGAACAGTATTAGGGGTTGATTGGTATGATTCTTGTAAAATGGGATAATGGTTCAACTTTATCTTTAATTCCCGAAGAGGACAAATTTAAAATAGTAAGACAATAGAATTAATAAATGTCTTGACTTCATAACCTTTTAGAGTGATATATGTAGTAACAAAAAAAGGAGGTCATTAAGATGGCTGAAAATAGAATAATAAGACAAGAAGCAAGAGAACAAGCACTACAGGAAGTAAAAAGATTAAATAAATATATTGAACAATCAAGATATAATTTTAAACAGGGAAGAAGAACATCAGCAATTAATCTATTTTCAATAACTAAAGACGGATTAGCAAGTGCAAGATATTGGGTTAATGAAATACTAATATTTTCTGAAAATAATCCAACGGATGATGAATTAGAAATAATTAATTTGGTAGAATCAAGAGTGCTCCCAATAGAAGAATTAGCAAAAGAGTTAGAAGTTTGTTAAAACAAATAGCTAAAAGTATTAAGTAAATATCTTGATAAAAGCTTGACTTTATAGCCTTTTAGAGTGATATATATAGTAACGAAAACAAAGGAGATAAAGACAATGAACAACATCAAAGAACAAAACGGAATTAAATTTTTTAAAGAAACAACAATGGAGGAATTAGAGGAAAAAGGATTCTTATCAAGTAAAAGTGTATTTTTAAAATTTGGAGACAACGTTCTAATAGGAATTACAAATTGGAAAAATGAGTGTGTAGGAGCTATTTACAAAATCAAATATCAAGAAGGAGAAGTAAAAAGAAACCATACTTTTAAAAAATTAGAATTAAACAAAATTTCAAAATCAACTTTTGAAGACACAGGACACGCGATTGAATGGGCGATGAAAAACTGCTAAAAGAATAAAAAGAAAGTAGACCGAAAGGTCTATTTTTTATGCTCAGATGAGGAGAAGATTATGGGAAGAAAAAAGAAATATAAACCTACTAGATTCAAAGCTAAAACATCAGTATATAGTGAGGAACGTGCAGATTATGCGGTAAATTTTATTCAATGTTTAAGTCATACTAAAGGAACATGGGCAGGAAAGAAATTTGAATTATTACCGTGGCAAGAAGAAATTATAAGAGATTTATTTGGAATTATAAAACCAAATGGATATAGACAATTTAATACAGCTTATATTGAAATTCCTAAAAAGATGGGTAAGAGCGAACTTGCAGCTGCGATTGCACTTCTTCTTTGTTGTGGGGACGGAGAAGAACGTGCTGAAGTTTATGGATGTGCAGCGGATAGACAACAGGCTACTATTGTATTTGATGTTGCAGCTGATATGGTTAGAATGTGTCCGGCTTTAAATCGTAGGGTGAAGATTTTAGCTTCGCAAAAAAGGATAGTGTATTTACCTACTAATAGTTTTTATCAAGTGTTATCTGCAGAAGCATATTCAAAACATGGATTCAATATTCATGGAGTTGTTTTTGATGAGTTGCACACTCAGCCAAATAGAAAGTTATTTGATGTTATGACAAAAGGTAGTGGAGATGCTAGAACGCAGCCACTTTATTTTTTAATTACAACTGCTGGTACAGATACAAATAGTATTTGTTATGAAACTCATCAAAAAGCAAAAGATATACTTGAAGGTAGAAAAATAGACCCAACATTTTATCCAGTAATTTATGGCGCAGATGAAAATGATGATTGGACTGATCCTAAAGTATGGAAAAAAGCTAATCCCTCGCTAGGAGTAACTGTTGGGTTAGATAAAGTTAAAGCTGCTTGTGAGTCTGCAAAACAAAATCCAGGAGAAGAAAATGCTTTTAGACAATTAAGGCTTAATCAGTGGGTTAAACAATCAGTACGCTGGATGCCTATGGATAAATGGGATAGTTGCAATTTTAATGTTGATGAAGAGGAGTTATTAGGTAGGATATGTTACGGAGGTTTGGATTTATCATCTACGACAGATATAACTGCTTTTACTCTGGTATTTCCTCCTTTGGATGAAGAAGACAAGTTTGTAGTTCTACCATATTTTTGGATTCCAGAAGACACATTAGAACTTAGGGTAAGACGCGACCATGTACCTTATGATCTTTGGAATAAGCAAGGTTATATACAAACTACAGAGGGTAACGTAGTCCATTACGGATATATCGAGCAATTTATTGAAAAACTCGGAGAAAAGTATAATATCCGAGAAATTGCATTTGACAGATGGGGTGCTGTTCAAATGGTTCAAAATCTAGAAGGGATGGGTTTTACAGTAGTACCATTCGGACAAGGTTTTAAAGATATGAGTCCTCCGACCAAAGAACTTATGAAGCTAGTTCTTGAACAAAAACTAGCCCACGGGGGTAATCCAGTACTCAGATGGAATATGGATAATATTTTTATAAGACGTGATCCAGCAGGAAATATTAAGGCAGATAAAGAAAAATCAACAGAGAAAATTGATGGAGCTATTGCAACAATTATGGCACTAGATCGTGCGATAAGATGTGGAAATCAAAATACAGAAAGTGTTTATGATGACAGAGGATTGTTATTTATTTAGTTTTAGTTTTATGTTATACTTTATATAAAATTAATTTGGAGGAAAGATTATGTCTTTTAATAAACTATTTTCTAAGTATAAGGAAAATGTCGGAGAAATTAAAGATTCTGATGAACTATTAAAAATAGAAGAGTATAACCCATGGACTTCAGAAAAAGTGAAAGACTTGTCTTTGAAGTTCATAGATGCCTTAGAAAATGATTATCAAGACTTTTCATGGTTAAATATAGAGGAAGGATTGTGTGAATTAGAATCTAATAAATATGAAAATCTTCACTATGGTATACCAAATCATGTCCGAGGTAATATTGATATAGCAACAGTATTTTTATGTTTAGTAAATCCAAACATTGCACTAGAGGATAAAAAAAGAGAGATAGGTGTATATTCCTATTTTAATGAAGCAATAGAAATTAATAGTGAAGATAGTTCGTTAAACATTCTTGGAGAAAAAGAAGAATATTTAAAAGAATATATAAAAAAATATATAAAAAATCACATTTTAGATATTGAAACAGAAAGTAGCATTCTATATCAAGAATTAGAAAAGATAAAGAGTACTTGTTCAAAAGAAGACGCATATTACTTATCACATTATTTTTCGCATATTTGTTTTAATTACTTAGAGAAAAAGCAAATGCCTGTACAAAAGTTTTATAAGTAATTTAAAAGATGAAGAGTGGGAAAAGTTAAAGGATATGTCTAAGTTAATTGTTAATCTTGAAGCTTTTCCTTTTAGAAGTAAGAATCCAGGCTTTACGAAAAGTAAAAAGTCTAGTTTTGCAAATCATATCGTTTCATCAAATACAAAGGTTGGTATGTTAAGTGCAAGGATAATTATTTGGCGTATTGTCAAATATTTAGAGAAGAAAGATAAGGAAGAGGGAAAAGGAGAAGTAAAACCTATATTTATTTTTAGAAGATTTAATACTGCATGGCTCCCATCTATTCGAAACGTTTTATTATTAGATTTGAAATTCAGCAAAAATGAATGTGATGAATTAATAAAAAAATTTCATCAAGAATTTTTCTTAACTATTAGAGAACAAGAGTATGATAGACAAAGTGGTTTTGTTGGGAAATATATATGTAAGAATAACTATAAACTAACTGACAAAGAATTTGAAAAGGTTTTTAATGAAGCTTTGAGTAAAAAGTAGTATAATATCATAAGGTCAGCATTAAGCATCTCATTAGAGGTGCTTTTTTAGTATTCAAATTTAGGAGGTATGTATGAATTATTTTATGAAATTATTTAAATCTAGAGACAATCCTAAAAATAGATTAAATGGAAGTTCATATAGTTTTTTTATGGGTGGAAGTTCTAGTGGAAATAGAGTAACAGAAAGAAGTGCCATGCAGATGACAGCGGTATATAGTTGTGTAAGGATACTTTCAGAAACATTAGCTAGTCTACCTTTACATGTGTATGAGGTAACCGATACTAGTACAAAAAAAGCGACAGAACACATGTTATATACGTTACTTCATGATGAACCAAATAATGAAATGACAAGTTTTATTTTCAGAGAAACACTAATGACTCATTTGCTTTTATGGGGTAATGCTTATGCACAAATTATAAGAAATGGTAAAGGAGAAGTATTAGGGCTTTATCCATTAATGCCAGATAGAATGAAAGTTGATAGAGATGAAGCTGGTAATTTGTATTATGAATATCATATAAGCGAAGGGGATGCGAACTCTAAAACTAAAGGTGCTGTTAAATTATCACCAAGTGATATTTTGCATATACCAGGTTTGGGGTTTGATGGTTTAGTTGGTTATAGCCCAATTGCCATGGCAAAAAATGCGATTGGAATGGCTATTGCAACTGAAGAATACGGAGCAGTATTTTTCGCAAATGGAGCGACACCAAGTGGTATACTTGAACATCCAGGTGTAGTAAAAAATCCAGAGGCAATGAGAGAAAGTTGGGCTAGAGGGTTTTCAGGTAAGAATAACCATAAAGTTGCGATACTTGAAGAAGGTATGAAATATACTCCTATTTCAATAGCACCAAATGAAGCACAGTTTTTAGAAACAAGAAAATTTCAAATAAATGAGATAGCTAGAATTTTCAGAGTTCCACCACATATGGTAGGTGATCTTGAAAAGTCTAGTTTTTCTAATATTGAACAACAATCTCTTGAGTTTGTTAAATACACGCTTGATCCGTGGGTCAAACGTTTTGAACAAGCTATGACTAGGAGACTACTTACAAGTGATGAAAAGAAAAAATATTATATAAAATTCAATGTTGATGGACTGCTTAGAGGAGATTATCAAAGTAGGATGAATGGATATGCAACAGCACGTCAAAATGGTTGGATGAGTGCTAATGATATAAGGAGTTTAGAAAACTTAGATTTGATATCAGATGAGGAAGGAGGAAACTTATATCTAGTCAATGGTAACATGTTACCACTTAAAAAGGCTGGTGCTTATGCAGAGAGATTAACAGATTATAAGGAGGAAAACACAGATGAAGAAATTTTGGAATTGGAAGACAGTACAAAATAATAATGACAAACCACCGGAGAACATATTATTTTTAAATGGAACAATAGCTGAAGAATCGTGGTTTGATGATGAGGTAACTCCACAGATTTTTAAAGAAGAACTAATTAAACATAGTGGGGATATTACAGTATGGATAAATTCACCCGGTGGAGACTGTATTGCAGCCGCACAAATTTATAATCTCTTAATGGAACACAAAGGAAATGTTAAGGTGAAAATTGATGGGATAGCAGCAAGTGCTGCAAGTGTGGTTGCTATGGCAGGAACAGAAGTTATTATGAGTCCTGTTTCAATGCTTATGATTCATAATCCTATGACAATTGCATATGGAAGCACAAGTGAAATGCAAAGAGCTATAGATATGCTAAGTGAGGTGAAAGAATCAATAATTAATGCTTATGAGATAAAAACAGGATTATCACGAAATAAAATATCAAAACTTATGGACAGTGAAACGTGGATGGATGCAAGAAAAGCGGTTGAACTTGGTTTTGCCGATTCTATCTTAAAACGAGACGAGATTCAAGATATCGAGATTCCAAATGTTAGTATGCTTTACCAAGAAGCAACAGTTCAAAATTCAATGATGAATAAAATTAAAGAAACATTTAAAAATGTGAACGAAGAAAAAATAAAAGCTGATTCGTTAATAAATAGATTAGATTTAATAAAAAACTGGAGGTAAGAATTATGAATAAAAAAATACAAGAACTAATTGAAAAACGTGCTAAAGCGTGGGAAGGTGCAAAAGCCTTTGTTGAGAGTAAAAAAGATAGTGATGGACTATTATCAAAAGAAGATGTTGAAACTTATAATAAGATGGAAGAAAAAGTTAAAAACTTTACTTTTGAAATAGAGAGACTACAAGAGATGGAAAATATGGAAAGAGAATTATCAAAACCAGTAAATGATCCGTTAATCTCAAAACCAATGGCGTCTGATAAAGAAGATAAAATTCAAAAAAATCTTCAACACAAAAAAGCAATGATAAAAGCCCTACGATCTAATTTTAGACAAATTGAAAATATTCTACAAGAAAAAGTAGATACTGATGGAGGATATTTAGTTCCAGACGAGTATGATAGTAGATTAGTTACTACGTTAAAAGAAGAAAATATTATTAGAAAACTATCTCAGACTTTAAAAACAATGGTAAGCATAAAATTAATATAGCTGCGTCAAGTCCTGCGGCTGCATGGGTTGAAGAAGGTGGAGAATTAAAATTTGGAGAAGCAACATTTAAACAAGTTTTATTAGATGCTCACAAACTTCATGTAGCTATTAAAGTTACTGAAGAATTATTATACGATAGTGTGTTTGACTTAGAAAGCTATATCTTAGAAGAATTTGGTAAAGCATTAGCGAATGCAGAGGAAGATGCTTTCCTAAATGGTGATGGTAGTGGAAAACCAACAGGAATATTTGCACAAACTAATGGAGGAACGCACTTAACTGAGGTGGATGCACTAAAAGCTGATGACATTATCAATTTAATTCATGCTTTAAAACGACCATATAGAAAAAATGCAGCATTTATTTTAAACGATAAAATAATAGCTAATATTAGAAAACTAAAAGATAACAATGGAGCATATATTTGGCAACCATCATATCAATCAGGGGAGCCTGATAAATTAGCAGGATACCCAGTGTATACTTCGGCTTTTGCACCTGAGAATAAAATTGCTTTTGGTGATTTTAGATATTATAACATAGGTGATAGAGGTGCTCGTTCATTTAAGGAACTCCAAGAATTATTCGCTGGTAATGGTATGATTGGATTTGTAGCTAAAGAAAGAGTTGATGGTAAGCTAGTATTACCAGAAGCAGTTCAGATATTACCAATCAAAGGATAATATACATTATGGAACTAAAACTTGAACAAGTTAAAAACTATTTGAGAGTTGATACAACAGAAGATGATGAGTTAATCTTATCACTTCTGTTTACAGCTAAAAAATTATGCTTAGGAATACTAAGGGTGAGTAGTTTTTCAGAGTTAGGTGATGAGCATGATTTTGATGAATTTAAAATACCAATATTATATACAGTTGCTTATCTTTATGAACATAGAGAAAATGCTGATTTTAGAGAATTAACACTAATTCTTAGAGCGTTACTATTTAATCATAGGAAAGAGGAGTTTTAAGATGGATATTGTAGAACTAGATACTAGAATTACTTTTCAAAAAGTAGTTTTAGAATTTGATGAATTGCATCAACAATTAGAAACATGGAGTGATTTTTTTACTTGTTGGTCTAATTTAAAATTGGTAACTTCAAGTGAGGTAGAAAGACATGGTGTTAATAGAAGTTCAGAAGTGATTTCTTTTGTGGTTAGAAAAATGCCAGAATTAAAAGAACTCAACACGTTAGAATATAGAATAAAGTATAACAATAAATTTTTGACATATTAGAAGTAGAATGTCTTTAGTAAAGATAAAAAGTTCTTAAGGTTAAGGGAGTTAATAGCTATGACTAAGAGGGCAACTATTGATTCACTAGCTGCTGAGATAACAAAAGGTTTAAAGGAATATTCTAAG